>NZ_JBTRWP010000046.1:0-21105 GCF_054609335.1 Acidiferrobacter sp.
GCCCATGGGGCCCCAGTTGCGACGCTTGGCGCGGACGCCCTGCATCATAACGAAATGTCGGAAAATGCTCAGACGATTTTGAACCGCATGCCCGGGATCAATGTTACGAGCACGAACCCATTGGGAACGCGGCCGCATATCTCCGTGCGCGGATTTTCCGGCACCCAGCTCGGCTACACCTATGACGGACTGCCCATAGGCGATCTTTTCAACGGGGGACTGACAGCTGGCAGTTACAACTACGCGGCTCTTTATAACCTCGTACCGGTGACCCTCGGTGAAAGTTCGGGGATCAGGGTCATATATGGTCCAGCGGAGCCAGTGGTGAATACCATAGGCGGCATCGGCGGGACTATAGCGTATGCGCCGCGCCTGCCGGGAAAGACTTTTTCGACAGCGGTATTCGGGGGTGTCGGGAGTTTCGATACTAGAAGCTATGGGGCGGAGGTGAATACTGGCGCCTCCAAGCACGGTGGCGCACTTTTTCTGCGGGCTTCGCATCATAGTACCGGCAATTATCTCCAGAGCTCCCCGGACCGTGGCAACTCCTTCTACGGCGCCTATGTCTTGCCCTCGCGTAGCGGGCGGTCCCAGTTCAGTGCGATTGTGCTCTATAACAACAATTCAGGCTATATTCCCGCGCGCATGCCCGCCCCCTTGCTCGCGCTGTACGGGCCGGATTACCAATGGCCGCAAAGTTTCACCTATTCCTATGGCCAGGCGACGCACGAGATGGCGATCTTGGGCTACAAGACCGAGATGAACCGCTATATATTGCTCGATAGTAAGGCTTTCTACGCCTATACGCGATCGAACCAGCTTACCTACCAAAACCCGGCTGTGACGCCCACCTATGACGGCAACATAACATATTTCCCGTTTGGTAACGGGGCACCTTACAATCGTTATGTGTATGTTACGCGGACCGCCGGGTTCAGCGAGGCCGTCAATCTGCTGTTCGGGGCGGACAAGGTGACTTTCGGAGGTTTCGGCGCAGCTTCGATCTACCATTCGAGTCAGTATTGGCTCGCGAGCCCGCAGTCTGCCAGCGTGCCCAGTCAGAATGACGCGTGGGACGAGCACGCCTACCGGATCTACGGCAAGATCTACGCCCAAGCGGAGCTTCACTTCCTAGGGGCACTTACGATTGTGCCGGGCGTGAAGGAGGAATACGTCGACACTGCAATCAATGATATTCCAGGCGCGTACTATCCAGTCGGCGCGAGCAGCGGTAACGAGTACACAAAGCCCACGCCTTACCTGGGCGCGTCGTTCAAAGTCACAAGGGATTTCAAGCTCTATGGCGATGTCGCGCAGGCCTACAAATTTCCCAACATCTCCGCGTATTACGCGGCTGACTCGTTCGCCACAGCAACGTCACCGCCACCTGGCATTACCGTCACCCCAGAGAAGGTCACAAGCTACCAGCTCGGTGCCGCGTTTCATAGCCGGCGGCTAGCCTTGGGCGCCGCGCTCTACCGCCAGTACTTCGTCCACACATTCAGTTCCGTGTATGACGTCACAAACGGTCTAACCTATGAATATAATTACGGGGCGTCGCGTTACACCGGTTTGAATCTTACTGGCTCCTATAAACCGGGTGACGGGTTCAAGATCTACGCGAGTTGGTCGTTGCAGAGCGCGCATTATACATCCAACGCAACCAACTCATTCGGGAGTTCTGTGCAGGCTGGTGATCGCAAGCAATATACGCCGAATTATTTAGCGAACATCGGCGTTTCGGATCGCTATGGGCGCCTGACAAGCGCGGTGTGGGCGGATTTCGTTGGTTCGCAGGTGATCGGTACGCTCGCCGGTGGGCCTACGACGAGTTCTATGCCGGCCTACCACACAGTGAATGTATCGTTTACCTACACATTGCCGATGCATGCCCCAGGTATTAAATCATTGAAGGCGGCGCTCAATTTCACCAACATTCTGAACAGTCACGCCTATGTTTACGAAAAGCAATACAGTAACCCCAATGGTCCGGGGAGCTATGACGTGGCCGAACCCATGATGCCGCGGTTCGTGGGTGTCGAATTGAGGGCTATGTTCTAGGGGAAATGGCGGAGCAGAAGGCCTCTGGCGTATCGGTCGGAGGCCTTCGTATTATTAGGACCGATGCAAGACGAGTCGGGCGATGATCCGCTTTGTTACGAGGTAGGCGTTGCGGGCGGCGAGCGATCCCGCGTACTCGTCGCCCTTGGCAATGATCGCGCCGACCGAGATGGCGGGGGGCGGGACGTCAATATCAGATACCGCGCGCACCGAGAGGTAGTGATGCTGCAGGCCGAAGGCTGCGAGCGCGGCGATGTCGCCTAGGTCCTCCATCGCCGTGGTGGCGTAGTGTGCGGTATTGTGGGTATAGAGTGCGACGATATGACGAGCGATACGCTCGTTTTGTTGGCCGATCCAGAAATCGTCCCCCGAGACGTTCGCGCCCTCATAGACGTGGGGGCGTCTGTGCAGATTCAGGGCGGCGTCGAGGGGCAGCACGGCGGCGCTGTTGGCAAGCGGCATCGCCCGAGTCGCATTATAGGCGGCGGACAGCTGGTGGGGAGCTACGCGATAGGCGAGCGTATCCCAGGGATTGTGGGCATACGGCGGTTGTGGCGGTGCCCAGGCGAGGTGGCCCGACCGCGTTAGATAGTGGTGACCAAAACCCCACGAGACGATCCAGTTAGCAAGATAGACGGAGCCAAGGGCCGCGCGGCTTTGCACGCCGCCTGCGATGCCGCTGCGTATGAAAAGTGTGCCGCGGCAGTCGAGTGCCGGGTCGCGCACGATTGCGGTCGTGTGCATGGCTGCATTGATCTCACCTTCTCCTGTGATCGCCACGCATATGCGGTGGGTATCGCAAATCATCGGGTGGGGGAGCCCTGGAACGGGCATGCTGTGATCATATTGGCCGGTGGCTTGCCAAACGCGAAACTCCGGCGGAAAGGCGGTCAGAACGACCACTTTGGGGCGATAGGGGGGCGCGGCGCAGGCGAGCGCAGGGATGGTAAGCGCAGTGGCGAGAAGGGCACATCGCAACGTATTCTTGGCAGTAGCGGTCATGATAAATGGCTCCCTATGGTATTTGGAAATATCTGAGGGGACCCTTGGCGGTTTCCGTGAGCCGCCTCAAAGCCCTAGGCAAAGACCTTCGCTTCGCGGATCATGTGCCCCCAGTAGGAGGCCACTTTCATTTATGGTGATTACGCCGGCCTGGCCGGTACCAGGATTCAAGGCAGCCACGATCTCCATCGGGTAGCCCAATTTCTGTAGACCCCGGATCGCCTTGTCGCCGGCGTCCGATTCGATCTTAATGCCTTTGCGGCTATCGAGAAAGGTCGGTCCTACGTGGATACGCGGGCGCGCAAGGGCGGCAAACGGATCCAGGCCAAAGTCGACCAGACGCGTCAAGATATGGGCGAGCGTCTGGGGCTGCCCATCGCCGCCCTGTGAGCCATAGATGGCGCGCACCATCCCATTTTTACGGTACAAGGCGGGACTCAGCGTATGGAGCGGACGCTTTCCGGGCGCCCAGGCGTTAGGGTGACTGGCGCTTGGCGAGAAGGCCGCGCCTCGGTTGTGCCACAAGACACCTGTATCCCCGGCAACGACGCCACTGCCAAAATCGAAAAACAGGCTTTGGATGAGGCTCACTGAGCCACCAGCCGGATCGCGCACACCAATCCAGACAGTGTCGCTAGTGCGCGATGGATGTTCTGCGTCAGGAGCGCCGGCGTCCTTATTGCCGCCCACAGGCAGTACGCTATCCAGCATCGCCTGTATCGGCACGCACGCGAAAACGGGGTCCGCTACGAAGCGGTTGCGGGCGGCAAGCGCGGTCTTTATGGCCTCGATGAGTAGGGCGTAATAGCGCGTGTCGTCGCTGAGCGCCCGCGGGATATCGACACGGTTCAAGAGGTGCAGGATTTGCAGGGCCGTGACCCCTTGGGTGGGTGGTGGCAGATTGAATGCCTCCCCGTCACGGTACGGGATAGCGAGCGGTTGCACGTAGGCGGCGCGCGTGGCCTTGAGATCTGTGCTGGTCAAGATGCTTCCGGCAGCTTGCAGTCCATCGGCAAGCCGCGTAGCGAGTGCCCCCTCGTAAAAGTCGCGGGGCCCATGTTCTGCAATTTGGGTGAGCGTTGCCGCCAGCGCATCTTGCCTTTGCTTGCAACCAGTCTCGGGCCCCCCGTCCGCGCATCCAAAGGCAGCCTTGAAACCCGGTTGGGGATCGAGTTCCCCGCGATGAGTCTTGTACCAAAAGGCCTGGGATTTGGTCACCGCATAGCCTTCTTTGGCGCGGGTGATCGCGGGCCCAAGGAGGCTGGCCCAATCGAGGGTTCCCGCCCAGGACTCACGGCTGAATTGGTAGGCGAGGCGCCAGCTATCGACGGCACCGGCGGTCGTGGATGCGACTGTAGGACCACGCACGCTAAGCCCCACGTGAGCGGGTCTGATAGTCGCGGCCTGCCCTATGCCGAGGATGCCGATCGGTTCGGCTGCGTCTCGGGCGAGCAGCCAGCAGGCGTCGCCGCCGAGGCCTGTCATATGCGGGTAGACAACGCATAACATGGCAGCTGCTGCCAATGCCGCTTCTACGGCGTTACCTCCAGCGCGCAAGATAGCAAGTCCGGCATGTGTAGCATCGGGATGCGGGGTCGTGACGAGCGCGGTACGCGACTGCGCTAGCATGGCGTGAGCGGTTCTGCTAGTGCAGGCTGGGCGCTGCCGAAAACAGGACGTCCAGAAATCCAGGTTCCCAGGGGGCGCTGTTCGAGTTCTGCTGGGGAGCCGTCTAGAAGGTCTTCGAACCATGACTGCGGCGATTGTAGGCGCGCGCTGCGCGGCATGAGCACGAAGTCCCCGCGCTTACCCGGCCCCAGATTGCCAGCTACTGCGCCCCGTCCCATCGCCCGGGCGCCGGCGATGGTGGCGCGGAACAGTGTTTCTTCGGGATCTATGCGGACGCCGACCGCCCGATGCTGGTGTCTAAATCTCTGCATGACATGCAACATACTGTGGCTTGGCCCCGCGCCCACATCGGATGCGAGCGCGAACGGGATCCCGTGGAGACGCGCGCAATCTAGGTCGAAGCGGCCACTGTCCAAAGCCTCGTTGCTTGACGGGCAGTGCGCGATCCAGCAACCGCGTCTTTTGAGACAAGACCATTCCCGTGGGCTTAGATGAAGGCAATGACCGAGCACGGTGCGGGGGCCCAAGAGACCAGCCGCATCGTAGACGTCGGTGTAGTCCAGGGCCTGCGGGAACAGGCGTTTCACCTCTTGTACCTCGGCTGCGGATTCCGCGAGGTGCGTTTGGATCGCAAGTCCTTCGTGGCACGCGAAGGCGCCCAGGATGGCAAGATCGTCGGCCGTACAATTGAGCGCAAAGCGCGGCGTGACAGCGTAATGCGCGCGCCCTATGGTCTCTGACAAGGAGGCTAGATCGGCAGGCGGTTTCACGCTCGCCGCCACGAGGTCGGCCGGGGCATTCGCCGTCATGACTACGTTTCCGGTGATCCAGTCACCGCGTCTCGCCGCGTGGGCTATGTGTGCTGCCTCTGGGTGCGGACTCGAATAGCTCATGCCCATAACCGTGCCGGCAGTGAGGCAATCGGCATAAAACGTTTCGGCGCGGTCCCGGGCGAGCGCGACATCAACGTAGCGCGCTTCTTCTGGCCATATATGGGTTGCAAGCCACGGTAAAAGGGCTTGGGCGTAACGCCCGCGAACAGCATGTTGAACCCAATGGATGTGGATGTCCGCAAATCCAGGAAGGATCACACCATCAAGTGTCACAGGTTCCCACGGGTAATGCTTGACTAAGTCATGAAAGTGTCCCAGGGCACGAACTCGACCATCCTCGATGAGGAGCCCGCCATCTTCAAGAAATTGCCAAGATCGAACGTCAATGGGGTTCAGGATGGCGGCACGGAATAGGGTCATGCGGCGACCAACGTAGCAAGCGCTGAGCGTAAACTTTCGGAAGGAGCCGTGGCGCCGAATATGCCCCCTTGCATGCTGATCATGCTGATCGCCGCGTCATAGTGCCGCTTCTCGGTTGCGCCGGTACAGTCCGTCAGGAGCAGGCATTCGAATCCGCGGTCGTTGGCCTCGCGCATGGTGGTATGCACGCATACATCGGTTGTGATGCCAGCCAGAATAAGGTGGGTCACACCGATCGTCCGTAGGATGTGTTCGAGATCGGTCGCGTAGAAGCTACCTTTGCCGGGTTTATCGATGACAATTTCGCCGGGCTCCGGGCGTAGTTCCGGGACAATCTCCCAACCTGGTTCCCCACGCACTAGTATTCGTCCACAAGGCCCGGGCTCGCCTATGCCCGGACACACGTTGCGGCTGCGCCAGCCCTTGTTGGCGGGAAGATCTACAAGTTCGGGCCGGTGTCCTTCACGGGTATGAATAACATGTATTCCCGGTACCCGGCGCACGACGTCGAGGGTCTTTCGGATCGGCTCGATCGCCGAGCGCGTAAGGCTGAGGTCGTAGCCCATGGTGTCCACATAACCACCCTCGCCACAAAAATCAGTCTGCATATCAATGATAAGGAATGCGGTCCTGGCAGGATACGCAATTTCGTCGAATGGCCATCTATAGGGCTCTGCTTCTACATGAAATCCGGTCATTAGTTTCCTCTTACTCGTTATTATCATCGACGATTTTCACAGGGCCTCGCCATTGAATGAGAACGAGGCAACCATCGCGACTGTTTACTGAGTGGCGGCTTCCGGCTGGGTTAAACACATAAGAGCCGGCTGGATATTCGCCATGCTCGTCACTCTGGCTGCCTTCAATCACGAAGATGTGCTCGTCGCCGGTGTGGAGGTGCATGGGCACGCTGGCGCCAGGGATATAGGATAAAAGCGCGATACGTAAGTCCGCCCCCATAAAAAGTTCGCGGATGCGTACGCCCGGTCTGAGTTCCGCCCAATGCGCAACGTCCAGATCAAGATGCGGTGTGGTCAAGACATAGCGTGACGGCCCAACTACCAGCGGTTCGTGTGTATCACCGGGACCAGAACCCCCGCAGTCATATCGGTTTGATGTTTTTGGTATTTTCCCCATGACTTAGCCTCAGGCGTAGGTTTGTGACCTGGCGGTGGGGTAACCTAAGCAGTAAACGTGCCAATCCTAATGGCGCGAGTTAGCAAGACCATTCCGCAGAGATGGCGCTATCGGCATCGTCGAACTCACCATTTCCGTGCATAACTCGAACGCCCATGCCCCAGCAGAGGGCGAACTCTCTAGCGCGGATAGCGCGACGCTGGCGCGCCTGTCGAGCGATCGGTCCCGAGGGTGGTTGGCGGACATGCGTAATAGAGGCCGCCTGCGAGCAATATTGGCGGTGCCGCGTGTGTGTCCCCGTAAACGCAGGGTGAAAAGAGTCTAGGGCGGCACGGAAAATGCTTTGTACACATCGATGCATGATGACTCATGGGGAGCGATGGTCTTGCAGGAAGCCCCTTTACGCAAAGACGGGAACGAGAAGGTGCGGGGTACGGCGCGTTACGTGGCCGATGTCTCTTACCACGGGATGCTTCATGCCGCGACCGTGCGGACACGCCTGCCCGGCGGCACGGTCGTCTCTATCCTATTCGATGAACATGTGCCGTGGAGTGAGTATGTGGTTGTGACCGCGAAGGACGTGCCGGGCGTAAACGCGGTCAAGATGATTGAGTGGGATCAGCCGGTTTTAGTGGAAGCGCAATTCCGGCACGCCGGGGAGCCTGTAGTTCTGGTCGCACACCCTGATCCGCAGGCTTTGGGCCGCGCCGTGGCCGCGATTCACATCGATGAGCGCGCGTGTGCCACAGCTCCCGTCTTTACCATCGACGAGGCTTTGCGACCGGAGACTCGAAGGATCGTGCCTGATAATGTCTACCGCGACTACCTCATGGCAAAGGGCTCGGTGACGGACGTCGAGACCACAACAGACCTTGTTTTCGAGGGGGAGTATCAGACAGGCGCGCAGGAGCATCTCTACATCGAACCACAAGGGATGATTGCGCGCGTTGAGGATGGCGTGTTGATCGTCGAGGGGTCGATGCAATGCCCTTATTACGTCCATGCGGCGCTGGTCGCCGTGACAGCCCTACCGGGTGATAGGGTGCGCGTCCAGCAATGCACGACAGGTGGCGCGTTCGGTGGCAAGGAAGAGTACCCATCTCACATCGCTTGCCATGCGGCGCTTCTGGCTTTGAAGGCAGGCGGGCATCCTGTCGCACTCATCTATCGGCGGGGTGAGGATATGGCTGTGACGCCCAAGCGCCATCCCTCGCGCTCACGCGTACGCCTCGGGGCGAGCCACGATGGATGTTTACGCTTCATGGACATCGACTTCGTGATCGACGGAGGGGCTTATTTAACATTAAGCCCGGTGGTTTTATCACGGGGCGTTATCCACGCTGCTGGGCCCTACCGTTGCGATAATGTGCGGGTGCGGGGCCGAGCGGTCGCCACGAACCACCCCCCATTTGGGGCGTTCCGCGGTTTCGGCGCACCTCAGAGTATCTTCGCCCTGGAGGTCGCACTCGATGGATTGGCGCGCGCACTCGGGATGGCGCCAGACGTTTTGCGTGCCCGTAATGTCCTTGCCCCCGGCGACATCTCACCGGCTGGACAGAAGATTGGCGGGCCCCTTGATATGCAGCGGGTCATCGATCAAGCCCTGGAGGCCTGTCACTATCACGCCAAAGTGGAGGCCTGTCATCGTTGGAACGCGCAGGGGCACCCAATCCGCAAGGGAGTGGGGCTTGCCACGTTCTATCACGGCGCAGGGTTTACTGGCAACGGGGAGCTCACGTTGCGCTCACGCGCTGGGCTGCGCGTGAGCGTCGCGGGCGTCGTGGAGATCCTGACATCAACGACTGAGATGGGGCAGGGTATGCAGACGACACTCTCCCGGATCGTCGCCGAGGCCCTACGCATCCCTTATGAGGGAGTATGTGTAGCAAGACCTGACACTCGTGATGTACCCAACTCCGGCCCTACGGTGGCATCGAGGACCTGTATGGTGGTGGGGGCGATACTCGTGCAGGCCGCCCGCAAATTGGTTGCTCGGCTGTGTGCCGACGCCGCCTTGCCTCCCTCCTACAGCTACGAGGAGTTTTGCGCCGCGTGCGGGCGCCTGCCGAGTTCTGATGGCGTCACTACTATAACGGCTGATTACCAGCACCCTGCGGGTAGGGATTGGGATGAGTCGACCTTCCAGGGGAGCCCCTATGCAAGCTTCGCGTGGGCCTGTTATGTGGCCGAGGTCGAGATAGACACCGCGACCGGGGAGGTAAGCGTGCTCGATTTCACCGCCGCCCAAGAGGTTGGACGGGTCATTCATCCGACTGTGGCAGCGGGCCAGATCGAGGGCGGAGTGGTTCAAGGCATAGGCTATGCCTTGTTCGAGGAGGTGCGTTTCGGGACGGATGGCCAAATGGCCAATAACCGCGTCACAAACTACATCATCCCGACGAGCGCGGATATCCCGCCAATACGGGTACTCTTCCAGGAATCCCGGCACGGCGCAGGCCCCGGCGGCGCCGCTGGAATAGGCGAACTACCTATGGATGGACCAGCACCGGCAATCATAAACGCGATAAATGCCGCGCTCGGTACGGATCTCCGCCATGTGCCGGCCATGCCGGAGCATATCTTGGCGGCGATGGAGGGGGGTAATTTGTGACGATGACAGTCCCATGTAGTTTTACTGTTAATGGATCTGTGGTTCGTGGGAGTTTTGCGCCTATGCGGCGCCTGCTTGATGTATTGCGCGACGAGTGTAATTTAATCGCGACCAAGGAAGGGTGTGGCGAGGGCGAGTGCGGTTCGTGTTCAGTATTACTAGATGGCAAGCTCGTGAACAGCTGCCTTATTCCGGTCGCCGATGTGCATAACCGCGAAGTGACGACTCTGGAGGGGCTGTCGAGAACAGACCCCTTGTTCGCGGCGTTTATGGCTACTGGCGGGACGCAGTGCGGCATCTGTACGCCCGGTATGATCATGGCCGCGCGCGCCTTGTTGAACGAGCACCCGCGTCCCGATCTTGTCGAGATTCGTCAGGCACTGGCAGGTAACCTTTGTCGGTGCACTGGCTACTCGGGAATCTACGCCGCTGTCCGCGCAGCCTCGGCGGAGGGCGTGTGAGCGTGTCCTGGTACGCGCCACGGCATATCGAGGAGGCATTGACGCTGCTGGCCGAGCGCCCAGGTTTGATACCAATCGCCGGAGGGACTGATGTAATGGTCGACGGCAACGCAGGGGCTGCTGGTCGCGAGTATCTGAGCTTGGCGGGGATCGCGGATTTGCGAGGGGTTCGCGAAACTCCTTTGGGGCTTGCTATCGGCGCGCTTACGACCATGACAGAGATCGGGCGTCACCCGCTGGTTTGCCGGCACCTACCTGCCTTGGCTGCCTCGGCCCAAGTTACCGGCGCAGTCGCGATACAAAATCGCGCGACCCTTGGAGGCAACATCATGAATGCGTCACCGGCGGCCGATAATCCGCCGGTTTTGCTGGCTTACGGGGCATCGGTCGTGCTGATGTCAGCAATGGGTCCGCGGCACGTTCCCTATGCACAGTTTCATAGTGGATACAAAGAAACAGTACGGTGGCCGACAGAGATTTTGGGAGAGGTTATCGTGCCGTTTCCGCCAGACAAGGCACACCATTACTTTCGGAAGGTGGGAACGAGGCGCGCCCAGGCGATTAGTAAGGTGGGTCTTGCCGCCGTGCTTGCCGGGCGCCCCGGGTCCTGGGAATGCGTGCGCTTCGGTTTTGCGAGCGTGGCCGCGACCCCGATCCTAGCCTGCGCGTTAGCCGCTGCTATCACAGGCTCCGATCGTGGTGTACCACGCGACGAGGAGCTCGCCGAAGCGTTGGGGCGCGATATAGCGGCCCGTGATGATATCCGATCGACCGCCGATTATCGAAGGCGGGTCGCGATCAATTTGGTGCGCGAGGCCGTCGCGCCATGGAGATCCCAAGGAGGTTTCGATGCAAGCCACTAAGGAGCGATCGGTTTTCGAGGTGCCACTCGTGGATGCCACGGCCGACAACATCAAGGACTACGGTGTCATGATAGGCGCCGAGGTCTGCAGGCCGGGTCTTGGCATTCCGTTCTATGCAAGCGTCGAGGAAGGGCAGAATCTGGACTTCTCCTACCATGGACGCGCTGTCGTACGCACCGCTCGCATCAGTAAGCGGTCATCGGATCTCATTTGGTTTGAGCGGCACCTGCGTATGACGCAACTTTTTATAGGGCTTGGCGATCAACCGTTCGTCATGGTGCTCGCCAAGCCCAACCACGAGGGCGGTCGTAGCTTGCCGGATTTCACGGACATGGTGGCATTCCGCTTGCCGGCCGGCCACGGGGTCATGATTCACAAAGGGACGTGGCACGACTTCCCGATGGCAATCGACAAGCCGGTTACGGTGCTCACCGCCAATTCAGAGGAGGTCGTGAAGGCTCTGTGCGCAGTATCGGGTCCCCAGGAGATTAATGATGGGGACGTTTTTAAGATCGATGTCGCCGCCCGTACCGGATGCACCCCTAGAGTCCCATTCTGATGCGCGCCGATGTCCATCTATTTGCCGCGACCGGTCCAGACGATGTCGAGGGGCTCGCGCGGGCCTTACGGGAAGGCCGCATCGCGGCCGCCGATATCGTAGCGATCATCGGCAAGACCGAAGGCAATGGCGCGCGCAATGACTTCACGCGGGCTATGGCTACTCATGCGTTTACAAGGCTACTCGCGGAGGAACTCGCGATCTCTGAGAGCGATGTGGGGCAGGGCGTCATGCTGTCGTTCTCGGGGGGTTCCGAAGGCGTCATAACGCCCCATTACGTCGTCTGCACAAAGTCGGGATCGGGCTTACGACCCGAACCGGCGACAGGCAAGCGGTTGGCGCTTGCGCTAGCCCGTACCCGGGCCTTCGATGCCACGGAAACGGGGACTATCGTCATGGTCCGTGAAACCGCGGCGGCGGTGCGCCGGGCCCTGGGGGAACTACGTGTTACTCCG
Organism: Acidiferrobacter sp.; assembly: GCF_054609335.1. Classification (NCBI taxonomy): domain Bacteria; kingdom Pseudomonadati; phylum Pseudomonadota; class Gammaproteobacteria; order Acidiferrobacterales; family Acidiferrobacteraceae; genus Acidiferrobacter; species Acidiferrobacter sp. The sequence goes on from NZ_JBTRWP010000046.1 coordinate 12,032, forward strand.
GACGACGTACATCTCGTACATATCAAGGCGGCGCTTCCGACTGTAGCAGCGGGCAGCGCAAGCCCGGCCCGCTGCACGATGGCCCATGCCCGCGCAGCCTCCGCCCTGGGCGTGGCGGCTGCGCTTGGCGAGGTCGATAGCGATGCGCTTACCGACGACAAGATTGGCGCGCGCCTTGACCTTTACTCGCAGGTGGCCAACGTCTCGGCTAAGCCCGGGCTTTGCGTAAGCGAGATCCTGGTACTCGCGAACTCGCCCGACTGGGACAGCTCGTGCCGGATATATCACGCCGTGATGCGCGACATCATCGACATCGAGCCGGTGCGCGCCTTGCTGGTGGCCGCCGGCCTATCCGCGTGCGGACAGCTTGCCCCCGATCAGACGCAGCGTATCCGCGCCATCTTTGCCAAATCCGATGCTGATCCCATGCATGTGGTTCGCGGCTACCGTCACACCATGTGGACGGACGAGGATTTCAGTGACATGCGTTATTCCCGCTGCGTTGTAGGTGCAGTTCTTGCCGCACTCACGGGCACGACTGCGATTTATGTCTCGACACGGGCAGAACATATGGGGCCATCGGGTGGTGGGCCGGTGGCGATGATAGTCGACGATGAGTGAGTTGGACGTGCTTATCGAAGTCCTTGTGGTGCAGGTAGCGGGATCCGCGCCCACGGCGATAGGCGATTCCCTGTATCTAGTGGAATCCAGTTGGCGCGGTTCGGTGGGCGGCGGGGCGCTCGAGGAGGCCTTGAAGGCCCGCGCCATTACGTGTCGCGAGCAGGGGGTCGGTGCAGTCGTGGAATTTTCTCTTAATAGCGACCACGACCAATGTTGCGGGGGGCGTGTGACAGCGGTCATATGCCTGGTGCCGCCCAAGGCGGCGCGTTGGGTCACGGGTGATGCGCCCCGGCTCTATGGCTGGGACCATAAGGGTTGGCCACGTATTTTGGGGGCATGGTGGCAGGGCCATTGGCAGGCGAGTGAGGTCTGCGATGAAGCAGATCTAGCGACGCGTGAATGGCCGGAGGGCATGTGTGCTTGGAAGGGGCAAATGTACTTCCTGAAACGGACCGCCTCGAGACATCCGCTATGGCTTTTTGGCGCAGGTCATGTAGGTGCGGCTATCGCGGACGTGGCGTGCCGGCTCGAATATGAGGTGTCGGTGTATGATGCGCGGCCCGAGTGGAACGCGGCTACGCGGTTTCCCCCTGAAGTGGCTCGCTATATCGCCGCCATGCCGCCCACTGACGCCGTAGGTCCCGCGCCCGCGGTGCTGATCATGACCCACAGCCATGGCCTTGACTTGGCGATCGCGGCGATGCTCCTTGCACGTAATGTCTCCTATCTCGGCGTGATCGGTAGTCGTACAAAGCCGGCGCTTTTCAGGAAACGGCTCCGGGAGCGCGGATTTGCCGCAGACGATCTTGCCAGACTTCATATGCCGATGGGGTTTCCTGGTCTTGGGAAGAAGCCCTATGAGGTCGCGGTGGCCGTCCTCGCGGAACTGCTGCAAAGACGCCATGGGGGCGCTTTGTGATGGCTTTGGTGCTGGCGGGCGGTCGCTCATCGCGGGCTCGGGGCCGCAAGGCCTGCCGACGGATCGACGGTCACTCATGGCTTGGCTATCAATGCCGACATTTGCGCGCCCAAGGGTTCCGGCAGGTCCATGTGGTTGTCGGTTTTTCGGCCATAAAAACCGCGCGCTGCGTGCCTCCCGGCGTCCGGCGGATATGGAACCGGGAGAGGACGCATGATCCATTCGCAAGCGTGCAGACGGGATTGCGGGCGGTCCGCAGCGCCGTGCTCGTGATCCCGATCGATGCCCGGCCACCGGCACCGGCCACGATCTATCGACTTCGCCAAGCGTTACGAGGGGCGCCCGCCGCCGTTCCAGTCTGGCGCGGCCGGGGTGGGCATCCCGTACTTCTGTCGCCTCATATGGTGACGGAAATTCAGTGCTTGCCGAATTCTGCGGCGGGTCGCCTGGACTATCTGCTCGCGTCGGCTGGTGCGCGCCGGGTGCCCGTACAGGACCGCTCTATACGAGGCAATATGAATCGGCTCAGTGAATGGTTGCTCTATCTGCGATACCGCAAGCTAAGGAGGCCGCTATGGACAGGGTAGCACCGCGTATCAGCGCTTCTGCTCTTTATGAGCGCCTGAAGGAGATGATCTTGAGCTTTGAGATCTACCCCGGAACCCGCATCACTGAGACCGACATCGCTGCGCATTTTGGCGTGAGCCGCACCCCGGTACGCGAGGCCCTGCAGCGCCTAGCCCAGGAAGGTCAGATTAGTATTCGTACCAAGCAGGGTTGCTTCGTACGCCAGATCAACATATCCGAGCTCGCGCAGTTTTACCGCGTACGTACTGCGCTCGAATGTCTATCCTTGGAGATCGCCGCGAGATGGATGGCGAAAGATGCATTGCGCGCGCTTGCAGAGGAATGGGACCCAGCGCGTTGTTTGCCAACGACAGGCAACCTAACCCTCATGGTCCAAAAGGAAGAATCGTTTCATATAGCGCTGGCGCGAGGCGGCGGCAATCAGGCCCTGGTGACTTATCTGAATGACATAAACGAGCGCATACGGGTCATAAGGCGCCTAGATTTCACATCTGGCTTCCGGATTGAACGTACCTATGAGGAGCACCATCGTATCGCGTGTCTTCTGCTAGATGGGGATTTGGTCAGCGCCAAAACGCTTATGGCCGACCACATCCTGCGGAGCGAGAAGTTTGCGCGTGGCGTGACACTGGAACAGCTAGCCAGGACCGACACCAGTATGGCCTGGGCCGCCGCGCGATAGTCGCGGATGCGTGAGCGCTAATGGTGCGATCTCGTGCGCAAATCCCCATTGAGGGGCTTTGTGCCCGACAAGCACACGACACCAGTCCGCGATTGGTTTGGACTTTCGCGGGCCCCGGGGGCCTGAGCTCGGTAGGGCTCCGTGGCACGGAACATGCTTTGTGTGTATGCAAGGATGCATTCGTGCCAGGCGCCGAAACGCGCTATCCCCTCAGGCCCACGAGTGCGTGGCATAGATACTTGAATGCTTCACGCGAAGGAGATGAATATGGTAGTCCTGCAATATATCGTCCATTTGGCGAATTATTCGGATGGCGTGTTGTACATATTGGCGTTGGTCATGATGCTGGAGATAGCAGTCATCATCGATAGGTTATGGTTCTTGCGGCGCGGTCTTAGGAAGGGCAAGGAAGTTATTCGAGACATATCGCGGCGGGGCAGGATGCAACGCGATGATCTAAAGGAGATTGCCGAACGCTGCGCGGGACTTCCTGAGGCTCGTCTTGTGGACGTCGCAGAGCGCTACTTTGGGCTCATCCATCATTATGGGAGCGCGCGTGGAGAGGCGTTTGCCAACCGGCTGGATGAAACCATATTCCTTATTACGCCCACGCTGGATAAGAGGTTATGGGTGCTCGATACAATCGTGACATTGGCGCCGCTCCTGGGTTTGTTTGGCACAATAATCGGGATGTTCCATGCCTTTTCCATACTTGCCCTACCGGGTCATGCGCCCACTTCGGTCACAGCCGGGGTGGCCGATGCGCTGATTGCAACAGCCACAGGTCTCTTTATAGCCATGGTTGGCCTCATAAGCTTCAATGCCTTCAACAACGCTATAGAGAAGATCGTGTACCAACTAGAGTCCCTGAAGGTTCTCTTGCTCAACCGAATGGATGGTGCGCCAGTTTGGCCGGAACCGGGACCGGGAACGCTCGCGCAAGGGCATGATGGTCGACCGGCGGATGGCCGGGTGATGATCTGAAGGAGGGCAATATGCTGCCACGAATGGGCCGACGCAAGAAGGGTAGGGTGGAGATCATACCCATGATCGATGTCATGCTGTTCCTGCTCGTATTCTTCATCATGATCACGATGCAGATGATATCGGACCGCGGTCTGCACCTAAACCTACCGACCTCAAGCCAGGCGCACGCATTGCCGCATCCGCATTTTGTTATCAACGTGAAGACTCCCGGCGCGGTGGTGGTAAACGGCAAGCATTATGATTTGGCGGGTCTTGCCTCCATGCTGCATGGGGATGGCGATCCGGCCAAGACAAATGTGACGATCGCGGCTGATAAAAAGGTGCCCTTTCAGGAATTCGTACGGGTCATGGATGCGTGCCGCAAGGCTGGCGTAAGCCAGATTGGAATCGCGACGGAGCCCACCCCGTGAGCGGGACGGGAGGGATAGCAGCCCGCGCGGTGATGCCATATGCGAGACGGTGGGCGTTAGAGGGCCGCGCATGAGTGTCTCGGGATGGCCGGCAGGAAATGAACGGGCTGATGGCGAGGACTCGCGGGCGTTTTCGTATGCCTTAGCCGGCGCCTTTGTCCTGGAGGTCGCTCTGGTCGCGGTCGTCGCCTTTTGGCCTCATAGCAGGCCACGGGTCGTGCGGCCGAGCTCGATCGCGGTCCAGATGGTGAGCTTGCCGAAGCCTGTACCGCCGCAGCCGCGGCCAAGACCCGTGACCCTGCCGCCCGTAGTTCACAAGACTCCGCCCAAGCCGATGGTCACCAAGACGCGAGTGCACGAGGTCGTGCCGCGGCCGGTGAAGCCTAAGGTGTTGCCGAAGTCGGTACCGGTGGTGCCACCGCATAGACCGGTGCCGATCGTTAGACCCCATAAGATCGTGTCCGTGAAGCCCCAAAAGCCGGCACATGCTGCCAATCCGTCACCGCAGAGGCTCGCGTCCCTCATGTCGCGCTACGTGGGTCTTGTACGGCCTATGATTCAGGGGCACTTGCACGTCCCGGCGATGCTGAAGGCGATGGGGCTTTCCGGCCACTCCACTATAGAATTTCGCCTGTCGCCACGCGGGCGCCTACTTTGGGCGAAGGTCCTCGTGCCAAGCCGGATCCGCGCCGTGAACGGTGCCGCGCTCGCCGCCGTCGAGTATGGTCACTACCCCCCGTTTTTGAAGCATATGCCAAAGCGGGACACGACCTTCGAGATCGTGGTGCACATCAGCGGAGACGGCTCGTGAGGAACAGCGGGAACGGTGTGAGCGAGGAGGGCGCACTATGGCACGTCAACAGCATTCTCTAGGGGCGACCGACGCGAACGAGCGTCAGGGATCGACGTGGGGGACATTCTTCATTTGGCTCGCCGCCACCATGACAGCCTCGAGCATCCCTTTGGGCGGCATCATGGCGCAGATGTTCCCAAACGCGCCATTTGTGCTGGTGATCTTGGTGGCGTCTGGGTTTTTCCTGCTGGTCGGCATCGTGAGCATCCCGGGATTCGTCTATGGCTTGCCGACTATGGTTATATCAGAGCGCTTATTCGGCCCGCGCGTCAATCGCGCGATATCGGCAGCTAACTGGCTCTCTCAGGTCGGATGGGAGAGTGTCGTGCTCGTGATCGTCATTTATATCGTCCGAAGCCTGCTGTTTCCCGGGCAAGCCACCTATACGTTGATGGAGACACTGACTGCGCTTGCTGTGTCTTTACTCGCCAACTTTGCGGTCCCGCTGCTGGGATATCGCGCCATTGTCGTGGCGCAAAAAGCGGGCGCAGGGGTGTTGATGATCTTTTCGGTCGTCATTCTCTTTCATATCCCCCTCAAGGATAGTCTGGTGTCGAGCGGCATAGTTATGTCGGGGGCCACACTTCGCAGTGCTCTTGGTGCCTTGTCCCTGGGTCTCATGGGTGGCGCTCTGTCGTGGACCATGTTTGCATCGGACTACTCGCGATTTACTCAACGTGATGCATCGCTTGCGCGGGTAGTCGCGGCGCCGGCCGCGGGGGGATTTCTTGGGACCTTTGTCATTCTCTTGGTATCCGTGGCCCTGTATCAGGCGGGTGGGGTCACATTTGGTAGGGACGGCATCGCCTTCCCGCGCGGCATGTTTCATAGCGAGGTTCTGTACTATGGTTTTTGCATCTTTGCCGTCCTTGGGTTGCTTGCCTCGAACTTTCTGAATGCATTCAGTTCGGCCTTCAGTCTCGCGGTCACCCTACGGCGTGATCTGAATCGGCGATTATCAACATTTGTGGATGCTTTCATAGGAACGGTGGTTGCCATTTGGATTCTGTTCTATGCCCCCACTTTTCTTGACGTGTTTGAGGTATTTTTATCGCTTCTCATCGTTGTCGCCGCACCTTGGACGGGCGTGTTCGTCGTGGAGATAGTGGGTGATCTTCTCGATAAGGGCCAGGCACAAGATCCGGCATCGTGGATGCGGGGACACCGGGCGCGTGCAGTGATCCTCGCGGTGTCGATTGTTGGAAGCGCGGCCTTCTCCAGCAATCCCCTGTGGGTTGGCTATGGGGCACATGCGCTCGGGGGTGTTGACGTCTCACCCCTGGTGGGTCTCGGCCTGGGCGCGCTGCTCGCGACTGTTATGCGCCTTGCACGCGGGGCACCGACGCATGCTGGGATCGATCAGACTAAGGCTGACGTCCGGCCTTCGTAACGGGCGTGGCGCAAGGGAGTCGATCTGGGCATGGTAGAGCGCCTCCTTCACAGCGGAGTCGTCGTTGCTTCATCGTTCGGCGTTTCGTTGGTTCGATAAGACCGCGATAGCGACCAGGGTGTGCGCCCGAATACCGAATAAGGTCGATGTTGTGGGTGCTCCAATATCACACCGCTTAGGGCTCAGGCATCAGCTTGGAGACTGCCCTGAGCGTGATCTACCCGCAGCAGGCCGCACAAACCGCCGGCTAAGAGCGGGTTGCCAGGGCGCATGTTCGCGCTGCCCGCGGCTAGCCTCCGTGGCGGAATTCGGGATAGATCAGCATACCGCCGTCCACGGCCACCGTGGTCCCGGTAATGTAGCTTGCCAGGTCGCTCGCGAGGAAAGTGATGACATGCGCAATCTCGGAGGGCTTTCCGAGGCGCCCCATCGCGATCTTCTCATCCAAATCTTTCAGGGAGTTAGGATGGGACCACACGGCCTCATTGATCGGTGTCTGGATGGCGCCTGGGGCGACGGCGAGCACACGTATACCCTTGTCGGCGTTTTCCTGAGCCAGGGTCTTCGTGAACATGGAAAGACCGGCCTTCGCTGCCGTGTAGGCGCTGTAGCCCTTCCAGGGGATGAACTCATGCACAGAGGTAACGTTGATGATGACACCGCGGGCTTTTTTTTGCATGGTGTCCAATACCGCCCGTGCACAGTAGTAGGGACCGATAAGGTCGACAGCGAGGACCTGTTGCCAGTGTCGCGAGTCGTCTTTGCCCACTACCGCGCAGGTGCCATCCGTGCCGGCGTTATTGACGAGGATGTCCACGGATCCGAAGGCGTGGTCGACGTCCTGCACGAGCCGCGTGGCCGCCTCGGGGTCCGAGAGGTCCGCCGAAAAGGCCTGTGCGCGCCCCCCGAGGGCTTTTATCGCCGCGACAACGCTGTCGGCCTGCGCCTTCCCGCTGCGGTAATGGACGGCGACCGTGGCGCCCGCTTGGGCGAGCGTCTGGGCGATGACGCTGCCGAGGCCGCCGCTTGCCCCAGTGACGAGCGCGGTACGATCCTCAAGACTAATCTTTATCATGAGTTCCTCCTGATTTCGGTGTGAGATCTCTAGCCTAAAGGCCGAAGCTTGCCACTTCAACGACACGAGCCAATATAGGGGTTCTTAAACTTCGGTCCGTCGCTTGCAATAACGAGATGATTCAAGCGCACGTCAATACCGAGTATTTTGCCGTCAAAGGACGTAGGCGGAAACGGGGCACCTGTGTCTACGAGCACCAACGCAAAGTATTGTCCTGCGGGGTCCCGGCTTAGCGTGACGGTTTTAACCACGCCCAGGATTTCTCGGTAGATGACCACTTTAACGAAGCCGAGTGATATTTTCCAACGCCCAAGGGAGCGTACGCGTTTTTCAGGGCAAACGGAACGAGAAACTCGGTGCCGGCCCAGGTTGGTCGATGGCGGCGAGCAGCGCCTGAGTGGCGCCTGGCGAAAGGACCACGGCGCGGCGCGGTAATGAACCCGCCCGCCGACCCGCCAAATCCGCCCGGAAGACGGCTTGTAAGGCCCGCGCAACCACAGGCTGGTTGGATATCCAGTCGTACTCGTTATTCCGATGGAAAGCCGACCACGTGAAATTCGCGCTACCGATAGCGACGCGGGTGCTGGTAACCAGATACTTCGCATGATCAAACCGGTAGCGTCCCGTGAAGCGGGGCGGCGCAAAGCGGACCTGGGCGCCGGTCGCGCGCAAGGTCTGGACCTCGCCACGCGGTCGCCCGCCATAGGGCCGTCGGTCCAGGACGATGCGCACACGCACGCCGCGCGCCACGGCCGCGCGGACGGCCTGGATCAACGGACGATCTGCAAAAAGATACATGTTGATATCGAGGTATCCGTGCGCCTGAGTGATCAAGCGCACAAAAGGGCGGGTGCCGGCCTGCGGTTGTATCGCCAACATCGGGTGGTCTCCTCGAGTGGGTCCCAGTAACGTTTATCCTGCCGCAATCGCCAACCCGATCGCGGGCGAATGACGCGGTTTGTGCGGCGCTAATCGCCGCCTACCCGGACGGCGGGGGCCTGACAGCGGGGGTTATCGTTGCCGCGCCGCATAATGAAAACCCCGGATGCCATTCTTGGGATGCGAGGATTGTGCAGGGCGGAAAAGGTTACGAGCCGGCGAATAGCGCCACCAAAAGGCGGTCATTCGCACTGGGTACGCAATCATCGAAGCCGCTTGACGAGGTCCTCGGCCCGCAGGTGTGTGTAGCGCTTCAGCATCTGCAGGGTCTTGTGTCCCGTGATGGCAGCCACCTCCATCGCATTAAAGCCCTGCTCAAACAGCCTGGACGTGGCCTCATGGCGCAGATCATGGAAGGTGAGGCCCTCGATGCCGGCGGCCTTGCAGACCCGCTCAAAGGCCTGGGAGATCGAATCGGGGCGCATGCCCCATACCCGCCCGTCGATACGCCTAGGGAGCCTGTCGAGGACCGCCAGCGCCGCTCGGGACAACCGCATGACCTTTATATGGCTCAGGCCAGCCCGAAGGTCGGCGCCGTACCAGATCCAGGAGCCTTGGACTCAACGGTTTTCTCAGATCACCCGTAACGGGGCGCAGACACCGTATGACA
>NZ_JBTRWP010000047.1:0-20862 GCF_054609335.1 Acidiferrobacter sp.
GAGACAGCCCCCAGCGCCAGTTGCACGGCTTGGGTGCGATACTCCGTCGTATAGATCGCTTTTTGGTGATTCTGTGGCTTCTGTTTCCGACTCATATAAACCTCCGATAGGGTAATTATCCCTGAACCGGAGGTGTCTGTGAAAGTGGGGCAAGGTCAGTGCGGTGCTGCTGATGGCAGGGCGCCGCTCTGAACTGGAAGACTTCCGGACCCGCTTGCGCGAATCGCTAGACCACTTGCGCCACCAGTTAAGGGGGGCCGGGATTATTGAGGTGTGGCCCGAACAGAAACTGGCCGGCCACTATGGGGGCGGCGAGATCCGGGGCTATGCCGATCTGGTTCTTAAAAACGGGGCGGGAGAGCGTGCGATCATCGACATGAAATGGTCCGGCGCCCAAAAATACCCGGCCAAGCTCAAAGACAACCGCCATCTGCAATTGGCGATCTACGGGGAAATGTTGCGCCAGGAGGACGGCGCGTGGCCGGCTGTGGCCTACTACGTGCTCAAGAGCGGACAGTTGTTTGCGACCGACGCACGATTCTTCCCCTCCGCCCATACGGTGTTTCCGTCAACGGCGGAACGAACGCCAGATCTCTGGCAGCGATTTAGCGCAACTTGGAAGTGGCGCGAGCGGCAAATCGCGGCGGGGCGATTCGAGGTGGTCCTTGACGGCGTTCCCGAAGACGCCGAATCCGTGGTTCCCGAGGAGGGCTTGCCGATCGAGGTGCTCCCCCCGGAGTACAACGATTACCTGGCGCTGGCCGGATGGGAGACGTGAGCGTGCTTGGCAAACTGACCTTCATCAGCGCGGGCGCCGGTAGCGGGAAGACCCATCGTCTCACTCAGATCCTCCACGAGCAGTTGTTATCGGGTGGGGTGCGCCCGTCGGGGGTTATGGCCACCACCTTCACCAAGAAGGCGGCCACCGAACTGCGCGAACGGGTTCGGTCCCATCTCCTGAGCCAGGGGGCCTCGTCCTTGGCCCATGCGGTGGGGCAGGCACGAATCGGTACGGTCAACAGCGTCTGCGGCGGTTTACTGGAACGGTTTGCGTTCGAAGCGGGATTGGCGACCGAGCAGCAGGTGCTGGAAGAAGATCAGGCGGCCGTCGTCGTGAACCAGGCGATCGATGAGATCCTCGATGGCCCCAGTGTGTCCGCCCTTCTGAAAGTCACGCGTCGCTTAGGCATAGAGGACTGGCGAAAGGACCTCAAGGGCGTGTTGGACAAAGCGCGGGCCAACGATATCGATCCCCGCGTGCTGGGCGGCTTCGGTCGGGAGAACGCTCAGGATTTGCTTACGCATTTCCCGAAGGCCACGACCGAGGACCTCTCAGGCGCGCTACTCACAGAGATCCGGCGAGCCATCCCCGTGTTGGCCGAGGCGGTCCAGGAAAAGCCGGTCCAGAAAACGATCGGCTATCTGACCCTGGTACGCGGCATTGCGGGCGGCCTCGAAGGCGACTCGGTCCCGTGGAGCGATTGGGTAAAGCTTGCCAAGGATCAGCCCCAAGTGGGCCTCAAGGCGACAGCGGAGTCCATTGAGGCTATCGCCCTGCGTTTTGCCACGCATCCTCTCCTGCACGCCGACATCACGGAGTACCTCGAACGGTTGTTTGCGCTCTGCGCGGACGCTTTGCGGGTCTATGAGGCGCGGAAGCGGGAAATGGGGGTGTTGGATTTTACCGACCAGGAACATCTGTTGCTCAAAGTCCTCGACAATCCCGCGGTCGCGGCCACCCTCACAGACGAGTTGGACCTCCTGCTGGTGGATGAATTTCAGGATACCAGCCCCATTCAGCTGGCCTTGTTTCTGAAACTCGCGCGTTGCGCCAAAACGATCTATTGGGTCGGCGATATCAAGCAGGCCATTTATGGCTTCCGCGGAAGCGATACCGAGTTGATGGAGGCCATCCTCCAGGCGCTCGGAGGCCTGGGGGGCTCAAAAGAGATCCTGGGTTCCTCGTGGCGCTCCCGCGAGCCGCTCGTTCAGATCGTCAATGCGGTTTTCACGCCCGTATTTGGTCGTACTCTCAAGCCCGAAGAAATCGCGCTCAAGCCTGAGCGCACAGAGGCCCTGTCGGCCCCCGCCTTGGCCAATTGGATCAGGGGGGGCAAGAACAAGGAGCAAGAAGTCTCGGCGCTGGCGTCCGGGATCCGGAGGCTAGTGGAGTCTGGCTATGCGGTGTTCGACAAGGACGCGCAACGTATTAGGCCCGTGGCGTTCGGCGATCTGGCGGTGTTATGCCGGGCCAATGACGGGGTCAAGACTACGGCGGCCGGTCTCCGCGCCTTCGGTATTCCGACTGCGACCGGCCAAGCGGGTCTTTTAGCAACACCCGAGGCGGTGCTTGCGCTGGCCTGCCTGCGACGTCTGAACGATCCATCCGATACCATTGCCACGGCCGAGATCGTGTCATTAGCGGATAGCCAGGAACCCGAGGAGTGGGTGGTGAATCGGCTGCGCCATATCGAGATGGGTGGCGATTCCCGTCGGTGGTTGGAGGAGGGGGCGTCGCGCCATCCGTTAGTCGCGACGCTGGCCGGTATGCGCAGTCGTTTGCCGTTACTGGCGCCCCGCGAAGCCCTTCAAGCCGTTATGACCGAGTGCGACATGCCGCGTTGCGTACTGCGCTGGAGCCAGAGTTCCGCAGTCGCTCGCATCCGCTTGGCGAACCTCGACGCGCTGGTGAGCATGGCCGACCAGTACGAAGAGATCTGTCGAATCGCCCAGCATGCGGCGTCGATTTCGGGCTTGATTCTCTGGTTGGGTGAGCAAGCCGGGGCGGCGCAGGATCACCTCGCAGAGCCGGCCATTGACGCGGTGAAGGTCTTGACCCATCACGGCGCGAAGGGACTGGAATGGCCGGTGGTGGTTCTGTTGGATCTCCATACCAAGGTAAGGGATCGCGTGTGGTCGATTACCGCCGCTTCGCGTTCGGCCCTCCAGGTGACCGATCCCCTGAAAGATCGCTTTATTCGCTACTGGCCTTGGCCGTTTGGGCCCCAGAAGAACGTCCCTCTGGCCGAGGCCATCGCGTCGTCAGAGGTCGGTGTGCGGTATCGTTCGGCCGCCGTAGAGGAAGAGAGGCGTCTCCTCTATGTGAGTATGACGCGCGCCCGCGATCTGCTGGTGCTGGCGCGATCCGAGCGCCAATTGTCAGGGGAGTGGCTCGATACGCTGGAGGCACCCTGGCTCCTGCCGACAGACGAGCAGTCCCCTCTGGTCTTACCCTCAGGCCAAGTCGTGAGTGCCACCCGGTGGGTGCTGGACCCGATTGAGCGGGAGGGTGCGACCAGCACGAGTGTCGAGACGATCCATTGGTTCGAAACGCCGGCATCGCCCACCCCACGCCTGCCGCTCGTGCTCAATCCCTCGACGGCGTCGCCTCCCGTGTGCACGGTGCCGGAAAAGTTGCGCATCGGCACACGCGTCAAGGTCGCGAGCGGGGCCGATATGGGGGTCCTGGGGAGCGCCATTCATGCGGCCATTGCGGCCAGCTTCACCGATCGGTCCATGCCGCTCAGTCTAGAGGAGGTGGAGGCCCTTCTCGCAGGATTTGGGGTAGGGGAGAGCGTATCGGCCCCTGCGGTCCTAGGACAGATTCACGCACTGCATCTCTGGATAGTTGAGCGCTGGGGAGAAGTGCCGGCTTTCGCGGAAGTCCCGGTCGAGGCCATCACCGAGGACTCCCAGATCATTCAAGGACGGATCGATCTGCTCTTGGAGGTCGCCGAGGGGTGGATCGTGATCGATCACAAAGCGAACCCCCGAGGGGCCGATCATTGGGACGCCCTGGCCGAGGAGCACGCCGGCCAGCTGGCGACCTATAAGACCGCCCTTGAACGCGCGACGGGAAAGCCCGTGCGGGAATGTTGGCTATTTTTTCCGGTCGCAGCGGGCGCGGTGCGCATCGATTTTCCGGCCGGGGCGCCAGGGACCCAGGCGGCGTCATGAGACAGGCCAGAATACCGAAGACAAAACGTCGGCACGAGCCGCTGCGGATGGCCGCCATGACGCCGCAGGCTGTGTTTAACCTCGACGCGGGATCATCAGATCTTTGAGAAACAGAGGGAGGGACTATTCCCGGTACCCAATCTCCCCAGAAACGGTGTCGCTCGAACCGAGGGTGGCGTTCTGATGGTGAAGCAGTTTCTTACGCTCGATACAGGTGCAGGCCATCCGCGTCTCGAAGTCGTTTTGACCTCACGAAACAGGGCCGGTATCGGGTTTCGGGTATTCAACTCAATCCGCCATCCCTCTTTGCGATGTGGCCCGCCACCCTTATTCACTTGCGAAGGTTCTGGGAAAAAGCCCGTCTCTGCCGGCGTTGAAAGAAAGGGCTTCCCGTATTATATCTTTTTTGGCATACTGAGATTATGAGCTGGACGGTCGAAACCCTGAATGAAGCCGTTGATGCGGAGGTCGAGGCCTTGCCCGAAGACATGCGGGCAAGGCTTGCGCGCATCGCAAAGCTCATCGAGGAGAAGGGCCTGGATCGTGTGGGTGAGCCGCACGTAAAGCCTATTGAAGGCCGTATTTGGGAAATGCGGCTGAAGGGTCGCAGCGGAATTTCGCGGGCGCTGTACGTGACGGCCGTCGGCCAACGCGTGGTGATTGTGCGGGTCTTTGTGAAGAAAACGGAGAAGACGCCGCGGCGCGAGATAGATCTGGCACTGACTCGCGCGAAATCGGTTCAATGATTGAGGTGAGCAATGGCACGCATAACTGAGATGCACAAGAAGTGGCTGAAAGAGCCGAAGTACAAGAAGGCTTACGATGCGCTTGAGGAGGAGTTTGTCCTAGCGGGTGCCGTCATGGATGTGCGCAACCGCGCCGGTCTGACGCAAGAGGAGCTGGCCCGGAGGATGGGTACGACGCAGCCCGTCGTCGCCCGGCTGGAAAGCGGGCGCTCCCGTCCGTCCATGCGGACACTGGAGCGCTTAGCGGAGGCAACCGGATCGCGTTTACTTATCAGCTTTGAGCCACTTGAAGCGAAGCGACCTGCGAGCCGATAACGGGGCAGGGAAGCCGCGGTGTTGGCGATCACCAATATCGGCGTATTCCGGCCCAGTCCTGCCACCCATTCCGATCCAAAGCTGCCACCCACAGTGCGGCCGATCAAGGGTAAGCGCTCAATTAACCCCGTACTCCCTTTCTATTACACACATCTTTCCATCAACAGCGCGTGAGATATCGAGGACTTTCGATAGATAGGCGAATGGCCGGTCTTATGCGTCGCAGAGATGTTGACGAAAGTCCCGCACGAGCGGATAGATCCAGATGCTCTTGATCGGCTGAGCCTTTCTATGCAGGACGTCGAGCTTGCCGCGTCCTTGGGTATCCCCGAGGTTCTGCCAGTTGGCGGCCTTGTAGCATGTGCCGGTAAAGCGCGGCTTCTCGACGAAGGTTTCGAGCAGCACCGGGCGATAGCTGTAGCGGGCGTGCCAGTCTTCGGCCAGGCGCTTCGATGTCAGGGCGAGGATGCGCGAGGCGAGGTTTTTACAGTGAATCCAGGGCAGGATGAGGAAGCGGGCATTGTTGACGATGAGGTGCAGATTGCGTCGGCGCTGCTCGGCGGTCCAGCCGATAGCGTCATCGCGCGGCCTGGTTTTCCAGGCGCTCGCGCCGAAGCCGAGCGCGGCGATAATGTGGCTCTCGGCACGTACGAAGTAGCGTAGTTGCGCGCCCGGCAAGGGTTGATGGCCAAGGTAGTGATGGCGTTCGATGTAGGTGTTCCACAGCAGGGAGTCCGCTTTGCTCAAGACCAGATCGATCTTCAGCGTAGCAAGGTCGATGACCGGGAGGCTGCTCGGTTCGAGCACGGCCTGTTCGATATGCGGATAGGATCGATAGGCGACCGGTTTGGGGTTTCTCGGCGGCGGCAGCGTGATCAGGCCATCGGCCTGCATGCGCGCAAGCGCCACGCGGCAGCTCATATCCTTGAGTTTGCCATTGTCCCGGCGCCAATTCAGCCGCTCGCAGACTTCCCGCGAGAGACGGGCGCGATTCATCTGCGGGATCTGCAGCAGTTCCCGGATCAACGCGATCTCGGTCGACGTGAAGTCGCGTCCGCAATAACGCATCACTTACCTCGAGCGGCTCAGGGCGAGAAACTCTTTGTGCGCGCGCAGCGTCTCGACCGTCTCGTAAAGACTCGTCCACCCGCGCCACAGGACCAAGACCCCTGGCTCGCCATCCCCTTTGCGGCCCAAGTGGCCGCCGAGGCGGCCGAGCATCCGTACCATCTCGCGCAGCGTCGGTGCGGGGTCCGTAGGGGCCAGCGCCTTGGTGACGCGGATATACAGCGCCTCAACCGGCCGTTCGGCCGGCAATGCCTCCTCCTCGGAGAACACCTCGGTGGCCGGCCGATCCGGGTGCGCGCGCGCCAGGTAGGTCACATGCATCAGGCGCACGCCGATGATGCTGAAAAGCGTCAGATAGCGCTTTAGCCGTTCGGCCTCCTCGAGCAGACAGTCCTCGACCTTGCAGCCGGACTTCAGCACCTTATGCCAAGTCTCGATGCCCCATCGCCGCCCATACCACCGCACCTTCTCGGTGGCGGACGCGAAGTCTTCGACAACGAGATTTGTGAGCAGCACCCAGCTGATCGCTTGAGTGCCCGCGGGCGGGGAGGACTCGGTCGCGCCGATCAGCGTCACGGTGACAGGTTCGGTCGCGCCGGATGCCTTGGCAGCCCCACGGCGCGGAGGCGGCGGGATCGACACGCGCGCACGGCGCACCTCGATGTGCGCCGTGCGCGCCTTACGGCTGCCGTTGCCGGGGACCTCGATCGTCATGCTTCCCAATGCCGGGGTGTCGCTCAACGCCTCGAGCATCCGGGTGCAGCCCGCGCTGTCTTCGGGCACGAGCTTGCGGTCGGTACGCGCGCGAATCAGATAGTGCGCCTGCAGGTCTTGGGCTTGTGTCAAGAACTCGAAGAAGTCCGATTCGCGGTCGGCCACAGTGATGACCGGCACGCCCGAGGGTGCCCGCTCGATCGTCTCCTTAAGCGCCACGAGCCACTTCGCGCTCTCCTTCTCCTCGATCGCCGTGACCTGCAGGCGCTCGATCTTCTCCTGGTAATCTTCCTCCGGGATCTCCCTGCGCGCCCAGATATTCTGGCTCACAATGCCAAGCGGCACACCCGAGGTGGTGAAGGCCAGTGCGTTATGCATGATGAGGCCCCGATCGTGCGCCGCGTTACTTTTGCCGATCGGCCCGAGGCCCCGGGTCTTGACGTGCCTGCCATAGGAGAAGAACACCGTGTCCTGCATCACCAGCACAGGACCCCCGCAGCCGGCCATGCGCGTAGCCGTCGCCTCCCAATGGGGCTTCAAGATCCCCGCCGCGCTGGCCTTCGGGTTATTGAACAGCCGATACGCCGCTTGCGTGCTGGCCCACGCGCCGCACGCTTCATTGATCGGCGAGCCGGGAGATTTGGCTAGATATTCCGCGGTTTTCACTAAGCGACGATCCAGACGTTTATCGCGCAGGTCAGCGCGGGCAAACTCTTGTCTCACCCACTCGACCGACTCCGTGCCAGCCTCTATCATCGCCTGCACATCCGGTTCCCCGCAACGCCTCGACTTTTGCACGCCGTTCGCCTGTCCTCGTCGCATGCCGCGACGACAGCCACCTTACGCAATCTCGGCGTGTGTGTCCAGCACTTTCGTTGGGAGTGCCAATCAGTCAAAATCTCAGAAGATGTGTGTAATAGAAAGGATCTAATCGGGCTACGGTGGGCAGACTGGAAAGAGGACGGCCTGCACGTAAAGACGCGAAAGACAGGGCGCTATTTGCTCTTTGCGCGCAGCCAAGCCTTGGTGGAGACCTTGGATCAGGCCAAAAAGTTGAGTTCTGCGATTTTTGGCAATATGCCGATCTTGCCGTGTCAGGGCGGAGGGCCCTTTACGCCCTCAGGTTTCAAATCGAACTGGCAACGCCTGATGCGTAAGGCGGCAGCTCAGGGGACCGAGCGCTTTCACTTTCACGACTTGCGAGCTGTGGCTGCCAGTCGTCACGCAACCCCTCAAGAACTCCTGGGTCATGACGATCCGAGAACGACAAACCGCATCTATCGGCGAGGGCCTCGACTGGTGGAACCAGCCGATATATTGGAAATTACCCCGTTTATTGGAAATCGACCTAAACCAAAAGTGTCGTAAGTCCTTGATTTATTGGTCGGGGCGAGAGGATTTGAACCTCCGACCACCTGAACCCCATTCAGGTGCGCTACCAGGCTGCGCTACGCCCCGTTCCGGACGGCATCATACCGTAAGCGCGTGGCCTATCAAAGCACTTTGGGCGGCGCCGATGAGCTTCGGTGCGCGACACGGCAGCCACAGGAGGAGTGAGTCGCGTGGCGGGCAAGGCCTTGCGCGTCGCCAAGTGTGATCCGAGGTCGTAGAATGACGCTATGCTGAATGTCCGTGATTTGTCGTTTCGCGTAGGTGGCGAGGAGCTCTTCCGTGCCGTCTCTTTTGAGGTGTACCGGGGTCAGCGGATCGGGCTCGTCGGCCGCAACGGCTCGGGGAAGTCGACGCTCTTGAAGATCATCCAGGAGCGTCAGGAGCTCGAGGAGGGGCGCCTTGAGTTTGCGGGCGCAGTGCAGGTTGTGGCAGCCGCCCAGGAGATTCCGGACACTGAGGACTCGGTGCTCGCGTTTACCCTGGATGGAGACCGAGAGCTGCGGGCCTTGGAGGAGACGCTGGCAAGTGGCGTCCATGATGAGCGCTACTTCGCGGCCCAGACGCGCTACGAGCTGATTGAGGGCTTCGGTGCTCAAGCCCGGGCAAGCCAGCTCCTGGCCGGGCTTGGGTTCTCGCAGGAGGACCTGGGGCGTCCAGTGCGAATCTTGAGCGGCGGTTGGCGCATGCGCCTGAATCTCGCCCGCGCGCTCATGGCGCGTGCCGACCTCTTGCTTTTGGATGAGCCCACTAACCACCTGGATCTGGAGGCGATCGCGTGGCTCGAGCAGTATCTGGCGCGGTTCGATGGGGCGCTCCTCGTCGTTTCTCATGACAGGGATTTTCTGAACACGGTCGTCAATCGCATCGCCGCGATCCATGATCACACGGTGTCTCTGTATGTGGGGTCCTACGACGCCTATGTTGAGCGGCGCGCCTTGGAGTCCGCCCAGCGGGAGGCGGCGCAAAACAAGCAGGCCGCCCAGGTCGAGGCGCTCGAGCGTTTCGTGGCCCGCTTCCGGGCCAAGGCCAGCAAGGCGCGCCAGGCGCAGAGTCGACTGAAGATGTTGGAGCGCATGGAGCGCGTCACAAAGCTCCGGGGCGAGGTGCGCTATACCTTGCCCCTTAAAGGCCCCGAACGTGCGCCCGATACCCTGATTGCGCTACGGGATGTGTCGTTCGGCTATTCCGGAGCTGCACCCTTGTTCGCGAACGTGGGGCTTACGATCGCACCCGGCGACCGCGTGAGCGTGATCGGTCGCAACGGCGCTGGCAAGTCGACTTTTCTGAAGGTACTTTTGGGGGAACTTGCCTCGACCGCTGGCACCCGTACGGTGGGGGTGGGCCTGACTATCGGATATTTTGCGCAACATCAGTTGGAGCAGCTCAACCCCGAAGAGACGCCGTTGTCTTATCTCGCGGCCTTGGATCCAAGTGCGCAGGCGCAGACCCTGCGCGACTATGTCGGGGGCTTTGGGTTCGGGTCCGCGGGTCTCGAGCGCCCGATTCGAGGGCTGTCGGGCGGGGAAAAGAGCCGGCTCGTGCTGGCCGGACTGGCATGGAGCCGGCCGCACCTCTTGCTCTTGGATGAGCCCACCAACCACCTGGATCTCGAGATGCGCGAGGCCTTGAGCTTTGCCCTGCAGGACTACACGGGCGCCCTGGTGCTGGTATCGCACGATCGTCACTTGATTCGTTCGTGCGCCGATACGCTCTGGGTCGTGGGGGGCGGGCGTGTACAGGAATACGCGGGGGACCTCGATGATTATCAGCGCGAAGCGGCTTCGGCCCGCGAGACCAAGGTGATAGCCAAACCGAAGAGGGAGGCACGGCACTCCGGGGTGTCGTCGAAGACTTTGGTGCGTGAACAGAGGTTGGTGGAGGCACGCATGGCCGCCGATAGCGCGCGCCTAGGCGAGATCGACGCTGTGCTGGGCGATCCGCGCGCCTACCAACAGGGGGGCGAGACGATCAAGGCCTTGCAAATGGAGCGCGCAGCCATTACAGCGCGCCAGCAGATCGATGAAGAAGAGTGGCTCACCCTGGAGGGGAAGCTCGCGGAGGTCCAGGCGCGCCTATCGTAGGTCCTGTGGTGTTTGGCCCGGGACCCACACGGTGCCTTCGGGCGAGATCTCTTTTTTCCAGAAGGGCGCGCGGGTTTTCAGTGCATCGACGATGGCCTGGCAGCCGGCGAAGGCTCCGGCTCTATGGGCCGACCAGACCGTGACGAGCACGATGCGTTCATGGCTTTGGAGGCGCCCGTAGCGGTGGATGATGAGGACTTCCAGGAGATCGTGGGTGGTCTGCGCGGCGGCGCCTATGCGCGCAAGCTCGGCGCGGGTCATCTCCGGATAGTGCTCGATCTCGAGGGCCTCGATGCGGCGATCCTGCGCGGTATCGCGCACGGTACCGACGAAGCTCACACGGGCCCCGGCACCCTTCACATTGAGCGCCTGCGCCTCGCGCTCGGGATCGAAGTCTGCAGTCTGTAGTCGGATGATCATCAGCCGCCGCTCACAGGCGGGAAGAAGGCGATCTCGTCGCCATCCTTGACGGGGCTTGTTAAAGAGGCGTGCTCGCAGTTGATGGCGACGAGCAGAGGCTTGGGGAGGTCCGTCGTGCGCGCACCTGCGACGATTCTCAAGATGTCGGAGGCAAGCTGCGGCGTGGACGAGGGCGGAAGTGTGCGCGTTTCGCATCCTAAGATTTCCCGCACCGTGGCAAAGCAGCGAACCGTGATCATGGTCAACCCCCGAGGCGCATCATATAAACCGGGGCGGCGCGTCCGGGCTCGTCATTGAAGGTGTGCCGTTCCGGCTTCTCGTGCCAGACCTTGTGGCGGATGAAATCCGTCAAGGCGTCATCCGTAAACCCCCCGCGCAGAGGCTCCAGCAGATCCACGCCGTCTTCCTGCCCGAGACAATAC
This sequence comes from Acidiferrobacter sp., assembly GCF_054609335.1. Classification (NCBI taxonomy): domain Bacteria; kingdom Pseudomonadati; phylum Pseudomonadota; class Gammaproteobacteria; order Acidiferrobacterales; family Acidiferrobacteraceae; genus Acidiferrobacter; species Acidiferrobacter sp. The sequence continues at coordinate 11,116 of NZ_JBTRWP010000047.1, forward strand.
ACGAGCCGCCCAGTGGAGGTGAGGCGCACGCGATTGCATCCGGCGCAGAAATTTTGGCTGATCGGGCTTATAAAGCCGATTTCACTCGCAAAGCCCGCCACGCCAAAGCGACGGGCCGGCCCGTCGTCCACGGCCCGCGGGCGCGGCTCCAAGGCGTGCGAGCGGCGGATGCGTGTCTCGGCCTCGGTGACGCTTGCATAACTTTGCGCACGGCTCGCGCTGCCGGCCACCCCTAAGGGCATGGTCTCTATGAACTGGATGTCGAAGCCCTCATGTAGGGCGAAATCGACGAGCTTAGGGATCTCGTCTAGGTTTTCATCCTTCAGGAGGACGACATTCAGCTTGATGTGGGGAATGCAGTCGCGGGCTATGAACAGCCCACGCAGGACGCGCTTTAGGTCGCCGCCTCGCGTGATGCGCTCGAAGCGCTCTGGAGACAGACTGTCTAGGCTCATGTTGATGCGCCGCAGGCCCGCTTGCGCCATCGGTTGGGCGAGGCGGTCAAGCAGATAGCCATTGGTGCTCACACTCAGCTTCTCGACGCCGAGGTCACGGGCGTGCGCGATCCGATCGGTAAGCCAGGGGTAGAGCAGGGGCTCGCCCCCGGTAAAACGCATATGGCGCACGCCGAGGGTATGAAAGACCCCCAGCAGCCGGTCGAGCTCATCCGGGGCAAGGTGATCCTTGCGGGCAAAGCGCGGCGTCCCACCCTCGGGCGAGCAGTAGCGACAGCGCAGATTGCAGTGCTCCGTGAGTGAGACCCGCAGATACGATATGCGACGGCCGAACCGATCGTGGAGATCGGTCGCTGACTGCGCCCGATCCGCTGTTTCTGCTCTATTGTGCGCGATCCCAGGTTCCAGAGCGGCCTCCCTCCTTATGTAGCAAGCGTATCCCCTCGATCACCATGCCACGGTCCATGGCCTTACACATATCGTAGACCGTGAGGAGTCCGATGCCTACCGCCGTCAGGGCCTCCATCTCTACCCCGGTAGCATACTGCGTGCGGACAGTCACCGAACAGCGCAGACAGGCGGTATCCGGGAAATCCCACGCGACCTCGAGTCCGGAAATCGGGACCTGGTGGCAGAGCGGAATCAGCATGTCGGTGCGCTTGGCCGCCTGGATGGCCGCTATGCGCGCCACTCCCAGCACATCGCCCTTACGGCTCGTGCCGGCGCGGATGGCCGCGGCGGTTTCCGGCGCCATCGTGATGCGCCCCTCGGCCGTGGCCCGCCTGTGGGTGGCGGGCTTGTCGCCCACATCCACCATGCGCGCCTGGCCCTCGGCATCGAAATGCGTGAGCGTACCGCCTCGTTTCTCATCCACCATCGCCCGATCCTCACGTGCTCGAAACTTCGGGCACTACTATAACGTATAGCGAAGGCCCCCGATTAGCTCGTGTTCGTCTCTAGCGTTCGTCGTAGCTCGGGACGAGGCGCCGCTTGCCGGCAGGCGCCTTGTTCTCGGCTGTTGCGCGCAACGCCGGGTGCATCTGTGGCAAGGGGCCAGGCATACGTCCATGATAGAGATTCACGACGTGCTGCGCCTCGACGAAAAAGAGGTAACGCTCAAGCCCGATCCCAATAAAGGCGAGTAGCGGCGCCAAGAGCACGGCAAGGCCGATAGCTGCGTGGGCTGCTGCAAGCAGGATCGCGATCGGCGCGAGGAAGCCCAGGACATAGACTGCGATCTTGAAGCGGAGAGCGCGCCGGGGGCTTATGCAATTACTGAACTCGTGGGTGAGAAAGGTCCCGAAGGTGTGTCCCTGGTCGAGGAGTCGCACGCGACCGCCCGTGAAGCCCGTGGCGGTCTGTAGGGTGGTCCCGCTCGGCGCGCCGATCCAGAAGTAATAGATGGCCTTCATGACGGCGGCCGCCACCAAGAGCGAGCAGGCGATGCTCACCATCGCAAGGTCGTGCCGATGGGCCAGTAGACGGCTCGTGGCGAGAACGGTCATGCCGACGGCAAGCCCCAAGGCGTAGAAATTCGCCGGAACGAGCGGCGTGTGCCATTGACGTATAGTGCGCAGGCAGGCGTAGATCATGCCCTGGCAGAAGATGGTGACTAGTCCGACCAGAGCTGTGACGTTGCCGAGCAAGAGCGCCACCCCGTCCCGATCATTGTTCATGAAGAACACCCAGCCGAGATAGGCAATCGCGAGCGGGTAGAAAAGCACCGCAAACACGCCTTCGCGCGCAAGCCACGAGGTCCGCCAGCGAGTGAAGGCACGCCAGGCGTTCTTCGGGTTTGCCAGGTGCGCGGTCGACGAGACCATGCCCATGGTGACGAACAACAAGGCGAGCGCCACGAGGATCGCAGTGCGCAATGGGCTTAAGGCCCCATCGATAGCGAAGTCGTTTACGACCGCAACCATCGCCATGAGACCGAATCCGGCGCCGGAGAAGAGCGTTAAGAATATGACGGCAAGTGACGGGTTCATATTTTAAGGTCCCTTTAAGAAGAATTTAGCGTTCAATGACACGGTTGACCCACTCCTTGACCTTACGCGCGAGCGATCCGCGTGGCAGGTCGGAGGTGGAGATCGCAGGCCGCGTCCGCGGCGGCAGATACTGGTTCGTCGGGTTGTAATTGAGCTCGGGCATGAGCGGGTAGCCACCACGGTTGCGTACGGCACGGCTCGTGGCGCTCTCCGGATCGTCGAGGTCGCCAAACAACCGGGCGTGCGCGGGGCAGGCCAGCACACAGGCCGGCTGCCGCTCTTCCTCGGGCAAGGTCTCGTCGTAGATGCGATCCACGCACAGGGTGCATTTCTTCATGGTGCCCGATGCCCGGTCGAGCTCGCGCGCACCGTAGGGACAGGCCCAGGAGCAATAGTTGCACCCCATACACTTGTCCTGGTCTATGAGCACGATGCCGTCTTCAGGGCGCTTGTAGGATGCGCCCGTCGGGCACACGGTCACGCACTCGGCGTTCTCGCAGTGCATGCACGACATCGGGAAGTTGATGGTCTTGTTGTTCGGGTAATCGCCGATCTCATAATGACGGACACGATTGAACCACACCCCCGAAGGCTCCTTCCCGTACGGCTCGTAGTCTGTGAGAGGGGCCGTGATGGAGCTGGTATTCCATTCCTTGCACGCGGTCGCGCAGGCATGACAGCCCACGCAGGTGTCGAGATCGATGACAAGGCCTAAGCGCATGACTGACTCCTTTTTAGGCTTTGGTGCGCGTGTTGTAGCGCAGCACGTCGGGTTTGGGGACGGCACCGGGCAAGGGTGGCACATTGGCGAAGGTCGGCCACACGCCTTCCTCACCGGGCGCGGCGCGCGTCACCTTGACGCGCAGGTCGTACCAAGCCGCTTGACCTGTGATGGGATCGGAATTTGTAATGCGCCGCTCGCCTGCCTTCTCCGGGAGCAGCTCCGAAATCAAGTGATTCATCAGGAAGCCTTGGGTGGCCTCTGGCGCGTCGGGTTTCAAGCCCCAGGTGCCGGACTGCTTGCCGATCGCGTTCCAGGTCCACACCGTGTCTTCCTGGCAGCCCTCGATCAGGCGCAGCTGCACGCGGATCTTGCCGTTATGCGACTCGACCCACACCCAGTCCTCGTCCTGGAAGCCCAGGCTCTCGCCGCGCGCGCGGTTCATGTACAGGTGGTTCTGCGCGATGATCTGCCGCAACCAGGCGTTCTGCGAATCCCATGAGTGGTACATCATCATAGGCCGCTGGTTGACTGCGAAGAACGGATACTCGGTCTTGTCGACCCGCTGTTGCTCCAAAGGCTCGTAGTAGTCGGGCAGGGGATCGAAGTAGGTTGCGAGCCGCTCCTGATCGACGCGCTCCTTCGGCATCGGTCCGTCATAGAGGCCGAGTCCGGCGAGGCGGAATTTTTGTATGGCCTCGGAGTAGAGCTCGATCACGATGGGCTCAGGGCTCTTCAGGAAACCCGCCTCGGTGGCGAACTCCAGATAACCCTTGTTGGCGAAGCGCAGATAGCGGATATCCTTGGGGAGGTGGTACTGAAAGAAGCCCTGGTTCTCGATATAGCGCTCCCACTGTTCGGGATTGGGTTCACCGCGCAGCGACTTGCTGCCATCAACGCCGCGATAACCAGCCAGAAAGCCGATGCCGGGCTCGCGCTCGTAATAGGTGATGAAGTCCTTGTAGCCCTGATATTTGGGCGTGCCATCGGGCTTGGTGAACACCGGGAGTTTCAGGCGCGCACCCAGCTCCACCAGCACCTCCTGCCAGGGACGCACGTTGCGATCGAGCGCGAGCAGCGGGTGACGTATCGAATCGCACACTGCGTCGGGTTCCGAGATCGGGCGGTCGAGCAGCGAGATGGCGTCATAGCGCTCGAGATAGGTTGTGTCGGGCAACACAAGGTCCGCGAAGTGCACGGTTTCCGAATGGAAGGCGTCGACTACGACTAGGAACGGGATCTTGTACTCGCCGTCGGGACGCTTCGCGCGCAGCATGTCCTGGATATTCGCCGTGTTCATGGTCGAGTTCCAGGCCATGTTAGCCATGAAGAAGAGTAAGGTATCGATCGGATACGGGTCCGCGTTCACGGCGTTCGTGATCACCATGTGCATGAGTCCATGGTTGGCCAAGGGGGCCTCCCAGGAATAGGCCTTGTCGATGCGCAAGGGCTGCCCGTCATCGTCGACGACGAGGTCCTCGGGCGCGGTCGGGAAACCGAGCGGATGCGCATCGAGCGGGGTGTTTGGGGCGCTATGCTTGGCCGGCTTGCCGGGCGACGGTACCGGGCGCGGGTAGGGGGCCTTGGCGCGGAACCCGCCAGGGCAGTCGATGGTGCCAAGCAGGATCTGCAGGAAGTGAATCGCGCGCGCTGCCTGGAAGCCGTTGGAATGCGCCGACACGCCGCGCATGGCGTGCATGGACACTGGACGCCCGATGAACTTGTCGTGCTTGCGGCCGGCCCAGTCGGTCCACTCGACGGCAATCTCTATGGTCTCCTTGAAGGCCACATGCGCCATTTCCAGCGCCAGGCGCTCGATCGTACTGGCCGGGATACCGCAGACCTTGGCGGCGTTCTCGGGCGCGAACCGTTCGTCGAGGTAACGTTCGGCGAGGAGCGTCATGACAGTCTTCACCGTACGGCCATCGGGCGTCTTGTATTCGCCGAAGAGCGCTGGGTGGCACGCGGCGTCGAGGCCGTTGACGAAGGCCTCTTGCTTTAGGTCCCACGCAAGCGGGTGGCCGGCTTCGTCCCGATATATGAGGCCGTCGCCTTTTTGCCCTGGGGTCTGGACGACCAGGAAGGGTGCGTTCGTGTAGCGGATGAGGAAGTCCCAGTCGAAGAGTTCCCGCGACAGTAGGACGTGGACCATGGATAGGGCAAGGACGGCGTCGGTACCCGGCCGAATGGGGACCCATTCGTCGGCGACCGCCTGGTAGCCCGTGCGCGCGGGATTGATCCCGACGAATTTGCCGCCACGGCTTTTCAGTTTCTCGATGCCGATCTTCATGGGGTTCGAGTTGTGGTCTTCCGCGACCCCCCAGAGCATGAAGTACTTGGTGCGATCCCAGTCCGGGTCACCGAATTCCCAAAAGGCGTAGCCCAATGTATAGAGTCCGGCGGCGGCCATGTTGACCGAGCAGAAGCCACCATGGGCCGACCAGTTGAGGGTCCCGAACTGTTCGGCGAATAGGCGCGACAGCGCCTGCATCTGGTCGCGTCCGGTGAAAAACGCGAATTTGTTGGGGTCGGTTGCGCGGATGTGGGCCAAGCGCTCGGTGAGCATGTCCAGCGCTTGCTCCCAGGAGATCTCGACAAACTCCCCAGCGCCGCGTTCCGTGCCGGGCTTGCGCAGAAGTGGGCTACGCAGGCGTGCCGGCGAGCACTGTTTCATGATGCCGGCCGACCCCTTGGCGCAAAGCACGCCTTTATTGATGGGGTGATTGCGATTACCCTGAATGAAGCGGACTTGGTTGTTCTCTATGGTCACTTTGATACCGCAGCGGCAGGCGCACATATAACAAGTGGAGTACTTGATCTCCTGGTTGCTTTGATCGTGGCTGTGCTCGACTGCGGACATATGATCTCCGAAAACGTAAAAGTCCCGATGCAGGGACCTTACAGGAAAGGAGCGCCCTTGTGCTAGGGAATTGTTTTAATAACCTGATAAAAATCAGATAGTTATTTCATAGCATTATGGGGGATATCACGGTGATTTATAGGAGCGCGACGCAGGGTCCGCCGAGGTTGTCTCAAAAGGGAGGGTGGGCATGGAGTTTCTGCGCTACAAGGGGACACGGGGTCGCTATCGCCTGGGCGTAAGGACGCCCGAGGGTCTGTATGACCTGGCGGCTTGCTACAGTCGCTATCGGGAGATGGGCTTGCGCGCGATCCCCGGGATCGCCGTGGCGTTCGCACAGGGCAGCCTGCGGACGTTACTGGCGAGACCTGGGGTGGGCGATTTTCTCGCGGCCGTACGCCTAAGCGGAGCGCATTGCCGCTCAGCGGCGCTGCGAGAGGATACGGTGGCGCTCGGTGCGCCCCTCCACGATCCCGGCCGTTTCATCGGGATCGGCCTGAACTACCGCTGCCACGCGCGCGAGGTGGGGCAGTCCATACCCGTGGAGCCGCCGCTCTTTGCGAAATGGGCCAATGCCATATCGGGGCCGCAAGATGAGATCATGTTGCCGATGAATTCGCAGGCCATCGACTACGAGGTCGAACTCGGGGTCGTCATGGGCCAACGCGCGAGCCGGGTTTCGGTCAATGACGCCCTCGATTATGTATTCGGGTATACCGTAATCAACGATGTGAGTGCCCGTGACATACAATTCCGTACCAGCCAATGGCTCGCAGGCAAGATCGGCGACGGATTTGCGCCCATGGGTCCGGGCGTGGTGGAGAGGGACGATATCGGTCCCTCGCAAGGGCTCACGCTCGAGACCTGGGTCAACGGCGAGTTACGTCAGCACGGCCATACTTCGGACATGATTTATGACGTCCCGGCGCTCGTGAGCTATTTGTCGCATCTGGTCACGCTTGAGCCGGGAGACGTCATTGCCACGGGTACGCCCGCCGGGGTCGGTATGAGTCGCAAACCGCCCCGCTATCTCCACCCCGGCGACATCGTGCGTATGCGGATCGCCGGGGTGGGAACGATAGAAAACCGCTTCTGCGCCCCCCGCTAGCGGCCCTAAGTCCGCGCCTTTTGGCAGTGTGCGGTCAGCACGTCGAGATGAAAGGACCCATCCTCCTCGATGCCGAGACGGTTACGCGCCTCGATCGGGGCATGACGGAGCAGGTCCTTAAGCGCCGCCACGCGCGTCGCCGGTGTCTTCGCGCGCGCCACCCAGTCATCGAACGCGATGAAGATCCGGAAGTGGTCGGTGCGCGTGGGTATGAAGTCATAGGCCGCCAAGAGCGCCATCCACGCGGAGACCGTGAGGTTGCGGACATGGCTTGTGTCGCGCAAGAGCTCGATCGTTTGCAGATGGGTGTCGGACAAGGGGTCGTCCGGTGCGACGCTGTCGGTCAGAATGAAGGTGCCCCCAGGACGCAAGACACGGGCGATCTCTTGTAAGCCCGAAGACAAGTTGCGCCAGTGGTGGGCACTGAAACGGCAGGTCACGAGGTCCATGCTGGCATCGGCAAACGGGAGGCTTGCGACCGCGGCTTGCTGGCAGACGATGTTCGTACAGGCTGCGTCCTGGGCGCGGGCACTCGCGATCTTGACCATCGCAAGGCTCGCGTCCACCGCCTGCACTGTCTCGCAGAACGGCGCGAGGACCAAGGCGACATGTCCAGGTCCGCAGCCGACGTCCAAGGCGTGTCGTGGGCGCAAGGATTCGGCGGTCGCCCGAAAGAGGGGAAGGTCTGGACCATGGGCGTGTATCGGGCTCGTTTCGTAATGAGCGGCGACCGAGTCGAATTGGCGGGTCACATCCTGTTCATGATTCATGGTCGCGTATTCTCCGAGGTTTGAGTCGCACGCAGCATACTCTCGCGCTATACGGGTACCAGATGGGCCAATTATACTGGTACAAGAACCAATGGGACCGGCGATGATTGCGAGACAAAAAGAGCTCGGTTACTTCTTACGAACCCTCCGCGAGCGTGCGCCGGCGCCGCCCGGGGCGCGCCGGCGCCGCACCCCAGGGCTCCGCCGTGAGGAATTGGCCGCCCAATGCGGCATCAGTGCGACCTGGTATACATGGATTGAACAGGGACGGGCCGGCGGCGTGTCGCCGGACACCCTGGCGCGCCTAGCCGAGGTGCTGGTCGTCACCGATGCCGAGCGGCGCTATCTCTGGGAGGTCGCCGGGCTAGGTCCCCAGCGTGTGACGCGCATAGTCCCGCAGGCACCGGCCGAAATGGCGTCCGTTCTTACGCACATTGCCACCCCCGCCTACTGCCTGGGGCGGTATTGGGACGCCTTGGCGTGGAACAAGGAGGCGCAAGAGTTGTTTCCAGATTGGCTGGGGGAAGGGGGCTGCGAGCGGAATCTGCTCGATTTCGTTTTCTTAGTACCAGCCGCCCGCGATTTCATCGTGGACTGGCCCGAGCGAGCGCGTCGCTTGGTCGCCGAGTTCGCGGCCGATGCGGCTGACCTCACGGGTGATCCGCGCTATGAGCAGTTGGTGGCGGATCTTGCGGCGCGTAGTGGTGAATTTCGTGACTATTGGCAACGGCGCGAGGTGTCGTTCAGGGATGCAGCCCGGAAGGCCTTCCGCCATCCCATCCGCGGTCTCGTGGTTTACGAACAAACGACATTCGCGCCCCTCGTGATGCGCGATTTGAAGCTTGTGATCCTGAGCGCCCGCTCGAACGACTGACGAGCAACACGGACGGGCAAATCACCCGCCCGCGTTGCCTCGTCGCCTGTCCGGACTTACCGACTCTTACGACCCGCCTTCTTTTTCTTGGCTGCCGCTTTCGGAGTATCTTTAGGCGCCGCCTTGGGGGCTGACTTCGCTGCGGGCTTCGGTGCACTCTTTTCTGTCGGCCCGCCGCTCAGATTCTCCTCGAGGAACGCGAGCAATTCCCCGATGGTCGCAAGGACCGGGGAATAGCGTATCGATCGTCCCTCGCGGGACGGCTTGATAAGGCCGGCCTGAGTGAGCTGTGACAGATGGAAGGAGGAGGTGGCTGGCGCCAGTTTCAGACGCAGGGCGATTTGCCCGGCCACGAGTCCATCCGGACCGACCTTGACCAAAAGGCGCACGATACCAAGTCGTGTCTCCTGTGCCAGTGCCGTCAATGCCCGCGTTGCCGCTGTGATCTTCATTGTCATCGATTGGGTTTACCTTAAAATGGCCATCTGTTCGTCAAAGACAACGCAATTCCTTTATGGTTCCACGGATGCTACCTTAAAGGAATGCTGTCCGTCATGGTACCGAAAAAAGCCTATTCTCGGTCCTTTGCGAGCGCACTATACCGCATTTTAGCGACAATAGCAGCACCCTTTTTTCACCAGGGCGAATATTGGCTGTCATGCATTATTGGGCATGGAAACATAGACGTGTGAAACTGCCATAATACGCACAGGGAAAGTACGCTAATAGCGGGCGCCGCCGGTGGCATACTGTCCGGGCGTTAGGAGCGAATCCGGATGCTCGGACGCGACTTCGCTATGGGATAATGAAGGGGTTTTCTGGGTCGGCGAGCGGTGTGAGAGAGAGGGGGGTGCCCCTATGTCCTTTGTCAAGCATTTGTTGTCGATGCCGCATGATAAAAAGCGCCGTCACGCAACATCGCATACAGCACATCACTGCGCCTACGGGCCAGTGCGATGAGCGCCTGATTG
>NZ_JBTRWP010000048.1:0-20046 GCF_054609335.1 Acidiferrobacter sp.
TTCCAGGTATTTGCTTTGGATAGGCGCCTGCCATTATTTCCACGGACGCCAGGCCGCAGAGACATGATAAAGGCCATGACAGGCCATGTCCTAGCAAAGGGCTACTTGGTGGGAGTATACGAGAAATTGGAACAATTTTTCGTTTATGGAACCCCTGCTATCGTGGTTATGTCCGGCAACGGGGATGACGGTAAGGAGTTATATAGGCCATGATTAAATTGGTGATGTGCGTTAGGCGGCGTCCAGAAATGTCGCGGAAGGAATTTCAGGAATATTGGCGCACGCATCACGGGCCACTTTTCCAAAGGTTTGCGTCGGCTTACAAAGCCAGGCGGTATGTGCAAAGCCATACGATTGATACACCACTTAATGAAGACGTGCGAAGGTCCCGAGGGATGTCGCAGGAATACGATGGGGTCGCGGAAATCTGGTGGGAGTCGGAAGAGGATTTTGTTGACGCAATTAGCTCTGCGGAGGGACAAAGGCTTCGTTCCGTCTTTCTCGATGATGAAGCGAAATTCATCGACTTTTCTCAATCCGCCGCGTTCTTTACGCAAGAGCATGTGCTCGTGAAGGAGAATGGCTAGGCTTTATTTCAGGGCGCCGTGTCGACCCTGCCGCCGAGGGGGTTCCTACCTTAATTTCGGAGCGGGCATGCACGCTTTGATAATGCGCCTCCTATTTGCCTCCAAGGGGGTGGGTGGTGTTTGCTCCGGTCTAGCATTTGCGAGTCAGGAGGCGTTTCGCATTCGTCGGCCGCGGGGTTTATTGGGTTCGGTAATTCCGGGCGCGCGGCGAGGAGCCCATTGGCGCCTCGCGGCAGACCGAGTGGCCAGTCCACGGCGCTAGTGCGGAATTCAAGGGCCGACCTCCGGGCCCACGAGCCGCGTCTGGCATATGGCGTCCGTGTCGCCACGGTGAGCCACCGGCGTTCAGTATGTGATTCCGTCTGGCAAGAATGAGAAGAACAGGCCCTAACGAGGCTTGTGGTTCAAAGCGCGGTTTCGTTCTCGTCTTGGGGCGCGAACCGGAAGGACCGGACCCTGGTCCTTGCCAGGGATGTACCCCGTCTTGGAACGGAACACGCCAACGCGCTATGCGGATAACACGGGCTTCTCGCTAAGGAGGGCGGCGATCTCGGGGCGACACGAGCCGCACTCAGTGCCGGCCCCGCAGCGCAAGCCCACGGCCGCGACAGTGAGCGCCCCGGCCTTGATCGATTGGCGGATGTCTTCCTCGGAAACCGCGCGGCACTGACAGACCAGGCGTCCGCGCGGTGCCCCCGCGGCGGCCGGGACCACAGGGGCGACGAGGTGGTGGCGCCATGCCCCGACATCGGCCCCTGCGAGCAAGAGATCCAAAAGCCAGGCCCCGGTGGTGTCGTCCCCCAAGAGGCAGACACCGCAGAGGCGATCGTTGCGTAGCAGGGCCTGCTTACTGACGCCGCGACTGTCCTGATAACCTACCACCTCGCCGTCATGGAGCGCGAACAGGGCGGCCAAGCGCCGCGCCCAATCCTCGCCAGGCCGTTCGGCGAAGGCTAGGCGCAGGACCAGGACCTCGCCTAACAGGGAATCATGGCGGGCAAGCGCCCCATACGACAGTTCCGGCAGGAGCGCGCGCGCCGCCTCCCACAACCCCGGCTCCACGCGCCGTATGACCAGCCCCGGCCAGGGAAGCGCGGCCTTGCGCACCGCCACGGCCGCATGTTTCAACTCCGGCTGGTTCGATACCGGGTCGCGCGCCGAGGCGTCGGTCAGCGTATTCGCCGCGCCACGAGCACTGAAGCGTGCGCCGAAATGCATGGGCAAAAAGACGGTCCCGGGGGGGACCTCCTCATGCGTACGGGCACGCACCGTGGCCGCGCCGCGGCGACTCTCCACAGTCACGAGATCCCCGTCGCAGATGCCAAGGCCTGCGGCATCGCGCGGATGCACTGACAACAAGGCCTCGGGGGCGTGCGCGAAGAGCCCAGGGCTCAAACCCGTGCGGCTCATGGTGTGCCACTGATCGCGCAGACGCCCGGTAGTGAGATGCCAGGGATAGGTCGCGGACACCGATTCGGCCACCGGCTGGAAGCTCACGGCCGCGAGTCGTGCGCGGCCATTGGGGGTGGCGAAGACATGATCGGTATAGAGACGCGCCTGCCCGCCGCTCGCCCCTTGAGGGTAGGGCCATTGCTGCGGTCCAGCCTCGAGTCGTGACCAATCGAGTCCGGTGATATCGAGATCGCGCCCCGCGGTGCACGTCTTGTACTCGTCGAACACGTCACGATGGGTAGCGAAAGCAAACAGCCGGCGCGCGCGCCGGGCGTGGGTCTCACCCGCCACCTGCGCCACCGGCGTGGCATCGAGTGCCGATCCCAGGGCATGGGCGAAATCCCGAAAGATCTGCCAGTCCGGCAAGGCCTCCCCCGGGGGGTGAACCGCCTGACGCATGAGACTGATGCGGCGCTCGGAATTGGTCACCACGGCATCGCGTTCGGCGAAGCTTGCCGCCGGCAAGAGCAGATCGGCAAACGCGGCGGTCTCGGTCGGGTGGAAGGCCTCCTGCACCACGACGAACGACGCGGCGCGCAGCGCGGCCTCCACCAGCCGCGTCTCCGGGAGACTCACGACCGGGTTGGTGCAGGCGATCCACAAGGCCTTGATGTGCCCTTTCGCAAGCGCCGAGAAGAGCGGAACAGCCGTGAGTCCCGGCGTCGGATTGAGCGTCGGGATACCCCAAAGCGCCGCGATCTCGGCACGATGGGCATCGTTGGCGATCTCCCGATGCCCCGGGAGGAGTTGCGGCATACCGCCCACCTCGCGGCCACCCATGGCATTGGGCTGGCCTGTGAGGCTGAAAGGTCCAGCCCCCGGTCGCCCGATCTGGCCGGTCACTAGATGCAGGTTGATAAGCGCGCGGTTCTTGTCGGTGCCGTGGCTCGATTGATTGAGGCCCTGGCACCAGAGCGAGGTCGCGGCGCGCGCCCTCCCCCAGACGGCGGCGGCCTCCTCCAAGACCTCCACCGGGATACCGCAGAGGTCCGCCACCCGTCTCGGGGGATAGTCGTAGACGAGATCGCGCAAGGCCTCGAAGCCCTCGGTGTGCTCGCGGATGAAATGCCGGTCGACACGGCCGTCACGCAGGAGGATATGCACGATCCCATGGAAGAATGCGACATCGGTCCCGGGGCTTAGCGCCACGTGCAGGTCGCTGCCCGAGGCCGTGGCCGTGCGCCTGGGATCGACGGTGATGAGAAACGGTCCGGGCTTGCGGGCGCGCGCCGCCTCTATCCGACGAAACAGGACAGGGTGGGCAAACGCCGGGTTGGCACCGGCGACGAGGATCACGTCAGCGTGCTCCAAGTCCTCATAACAACCCGGCACCGAGTCCTGCCCGAGGCTCGCCTTATAACCGCTCACCGCCGACGCCATGCACAACCGCGAATTGGTATCGATGTGGTTGGTGCCGATCAGGCCCTTGGCGAGCTTGTTGACGACATAGTAATCCTCGGTGCTGAGCTGTCCGGAAACATAGAAGGCGCAAGCCTCCGGGCCATGCTCGGCGATCACCGCCGCAAAGCGCGACGCAGCCTCGCCGAGGGCCGCGTCCCAGGACACGCGCTTAGGCGGGGCCCCGCGACGCGCGCGCCGCAGCGGGCTTGTCAGACGTTCCTTGTCTATGGTCGCGGCCAGTGCCCGCCCCTTCGTGCACAGTGCCCCGAAGTTGGCGGGATGGTGCGGGTCGCCGCGCACCGCGAACACATGCGCGTCGTCGTGCTCCAGGATCACGCCGCAGCCGGTGCCGCAATAGGGGCACACCGAGCGCGTCTCCCGGCGCCCGGCCTCGGGCGCGACCTGAATCATCATGGCAGGTCCCTCAATAGTGATAGGACACGAACACCCATGCCGCGCGCGTATTCACCGCATAGTGGTCAGCACGATAGTCCGCGTACTGCACGCCGGCGACGAGTCCGGGACGGAAGGGGTATATCGCCGACAGGTCCCATTCATGGCCGTAGCGTTCACTCGTGTGATAGGCCTGGAACCGGTAGTAGCGGGCCATGAGCTGGGTACCCAGTAGCTTTCCGCCGACTGTGACATAGGAACTGCGCAAGCCCGTCGGCGGGGTTACGAGAAACACCTCGGCCCAGCCGTTGAACAGGTGCTTGGTGGCAAGCGGCGTCTGAAATCCGTAGGTCCCGGCGCCATTGCTACCCATGGCCTCCTCATCGACACGCACGAACGCCGGCCCGATGCCAAGACCACCGCCGGCATGATAATAGCTGGCGTGGATGAGTGCGCTGCCGCCCCCTGCCGGGGACTGATGGGCATAATCGGCGTCATAGAGGATGCGCAGGCCCGGGGTGATAGGTGCCTGGCCCGCGACCCGGATACCCGCGGTCTCGCTATTGCACACGGCGGGTCCGCCGGGGACATCACAGCCCGCCGCCCCAGGGATGACGGTGTGGGCGCGGTTTTCGTAGGTGTAGCTGTAGACCGATGCCACACTCTTGGGCGCGAACAGGTAACTTGCGTTCAACAAGGTCACGCGCGCCGGTATGAGTGCGTTCAGGATATCCTTGATGCGCCAGCTATAGGCCGCATACAAGGTGAGATGCCGGAGGCTGTGGTTCGCCAGGCTCACGGCATCGAAGGTCTGCATGTTTTGGCGGAAATCGACGTTGCCCACGAACCGTCCGTTGTTCAGCACAATGATCTGGCGGCCGGCGCGCACCGTTGTGGCCGGCAGCCCCGAGTAGCTCAAATAGGCCTGATTCACGTTGGTCGCGGCGGCGTCTGGAATAACCGGGTACTGGGTCTTGTGATTCAAGAGGCTGTTGTAGTCGTTCACGAAGCTCGCGACATTGATAAGCTGCAGCAAGACACGCAGGTGCTCATAGCTTGCGGTCTCATAACCAAGCAGCGTGCGCAGGGTAAAGGCGTGCGCCTCCTTCTTCCCCGGTTGTTTTACGATCTCGTAACGAGGCCGCAAAGACAGATCGATGGTTCCGTGCGTCAAGGCATACCCCAGTCCGTGGGCCGATGCCGCCCCCGCGGTCGCGGCCAGCAGCGCCGCAACCACCATTCTCTGCGAATTCCGCATACTGCAACTTCCTCCCTTATGACATTATGTAAAGCGGTTTGGATGAACCCGAGCCGATCCTTCAGTCGCTCTCGATGGCCGCCCCCTTGGGGACCGGTGGGGTCCCGGTGTCGATTTCCTGGGTCGAAAGCGCCCAGCGCCGGCCACGGGCCTGGACAAGCAGTGTTGCCGCCATGGCCAGACCCGCGAACACCGCAAAGCCGCCGCGATAGCTCGCCGTGGCCTGTTTTACGATGCCGAGGACAACCGGAAGATAGAAGCCGCCGATGCCGCCGGCGGCGCCTATGAGGCCGGTCATGAGGCCACGGCGCTCCGGCCAACGCAGCGGGACCATTTGAAAGGTCGCGCCGTTGCCGACACCAAAACCAAGGTAAAGCGCGAACAGGGCGGCAATCCCGACCGCGGGCGCCGGCACGAAAAACGCGAATACGAGATCGACGAGCGCGATAGCGGAAAGGGCGTAACGCAGAACGCGTGGGCCGCCAGCATGGTCTGCCAGCAGGCCGCCCAGGGGGCGCACCGTGGCCCCGGCAAAGGCAAGCCCGGCCATAAGCAGGCCGGCGGTGACCTTGGGGATATGGTAGAGCGCGATCAGCAAGACGCTGACGTAAGCCGACATGCCCACGAAGCCGCCGAAGGTGATCGCGTAGATGAGAAAGAACGCCCAGGCATCGCCTTCACGGAACACCGCGCGCTGCACGGACGGCAGAAGCGTGACCATGAAGGCCATGCCAAAAACCGGTAACAACAACACCGCGGGATGACCGCTGACACCGAGCCATCCCTGGTGAACGACCATGACGAGTACCGCGAGAAAAACGAGACTTCCCCAAAACCCCATGAGCGCCCGGGGGACGGAGCCGGCCTTGGGCGCACGGTCATGGCCCCACACCCACAAGGCGAGCGCGGCGAGCGCCAAAAGCGGCAGTACCGCGGTCATGGCCGATTGCCAGCCATAATGGCGGGCAAGCGGCGGGAACAGGACACCATCCAGGACTGCGCCAATGTTACCGGCCGCGGCAAGCCCCAACACCAGGCCCTGCACCTTGGGCGGATAGCCGCTGCCGGCCATGGGCAAAGCCACCGCGAAACTCGCCCCACCCACCCCGAGCAACACGCCCAGGACCAGCAGGACGCCCAAGGTGGGGGCCGCCGGCGCGAACAGCAAATACAGGGGCGTAAGCGCCGAGAGCATGATGCCCATGAGCGCGATCGTGCGTCCGTTGAGCGTCTGGTAGAGGTGCCCGAGCGGCACCCGCAGCAACGCGCCGCTTAGTACCGGCACCGCCACCAGGAATCCCATGGCGGCCGGGGCTAAGTGCAGGTGTGGCCCCATGTAAGGGGCCAGGGGTCCAAATAACAGCCACACCGTGAACCCGGTATCAAAATATAAAAAGCTCGCCACGAGCGACCGCCAGTCGCCGCTACGCAGGTGATCCCAAATCTTCGCCATTCCGGTCTCCGAAAGGATGTCGTCCCCGGGCTAAAGCAAGTTTCGTGCACAAGGGACAGGGCGCCTCCCTGATGCAAATTGGGGAAAAACTGCGGGTCGTGGCGGACCGGCGTGGTCGAGGACGGGGCAGCGTGCGTCCTTATGGTGCGTCAACGGCCATGCGGGCCGAGAAGGCGCAGGCTTTCACGGGGGGTGCGCGCTATACTAGCGATAACCTAAGCCTCGGGAGGGCCCCGTTTTATGGTTGCCGCGATACCGACACAAGATCCCCCGCTGGAGATTCGGCCGGAGACCGCCAAGGAGATCATTGGCTTGAAGATCGCCACGCTGATCGATGTGCGCCAGCCGACGGAACTCGAACTCGAAGGAGAAATACCCGAGGCCGAGTCGGTACCGCTGTTTGATTTAAAGAAGATCCTCGGCCATAAGCTGACCGACGAGGAACAAGAGATCCTCGACTGCGACCTGCCGACGGAGAAGGACGCGCGCCTATTCCTGTCGATCATCAACAAGCATCACTACCAGAAGGGTAACGTCCTGCTGTGTCTGTGCAATTCCGGCAAACGCAGCCTGCATGCCGCGCAGCTTCTGCGCTCAATGGGATACGAGCGCGCCTACTCGGTCGCGGGGGGCGTGCGTGCCTGGCGGGAACTCGGGTGATGCCGGCGGGAGGGCCGGTCGCGGGGCCCGAAGGCGCCCGCGACCGGTGACACGAATCGGCTCAGCCCAGCTATCTAAGGCTTGGGCGGGGCCACTGGCTTTTGCGCCAGCACCCAGGAGGCCATCTGCTCGGCCTGCGCCAATGTCAGTTGCGGATGGGGAATCATCGGGATCCCGCCGGTCCAGGGATTCCAACGCCCCGCACCACCGGTGATGATCTTGTGGGCGAGTGTCACCTTGGCCCCGGGCTTGTGGGCGAACACATAGGCCACCCAGCTATACGCCGGCCCTATGACTTTATGGCTCACGGCATGGCAGGCAAAACAGCCGGCGCTCGTCATCGCCGCCTTGACCTGCGGACTCCCGTTCGCCACCGCCAGACCCGGCAGGCCCAATGCCGCGACCACCGCCAAACTCCTTACCACGTGCTTCATGACAACCCCCTCATAGCGTCTCGATCAGAGAACCACAAAGCGTTTATTATCATATGCTAACACGGTACGCCGGTCAGCGGACTATTCCTTTGGGGACATGGACGGCTAATGGGTCATCAGGGCCCGTTCGGTCGCCTGCACGCGGCGCAGACGCCAACCAAGTGCGATGATGCGTTCATGAACGCGATGGGCATGATAGGGCATACCCTCGGCCAGAAATTGGCGGCGGCGCATCCGTAACCGCCACATACGGCGCTTGAGGACGTGCTCTTGGCGCGCCAGCTGCCGCAGCTGCACGCGGACCGGGATTCGCGGCCGGACCGGTTGCCCCGGGCCATTGAGGATCGGGCCGCTCCCGGGCGGCGGGACCGCTCCCGCGGCGCCAGGCCCGGGGGGCGGTGCAGCGAGCGTATCGGCCACGCACGAGGTCAATGGGCTGCCCGCCAACAGGACGGCGCAGATCGCGGCGCGCAGGTATCGCATGAAAACTCCTTAGTCTTGATCCGGGATTCCGGTATCGGCAGGAGAGTATAAGACATAGCCGTCATCGCGTGTGAGTACGCAGACAGCGGCAGCCAACGGGCGCGAAAAAAACGGGCCCCGAGAGGCCCGTAACACCCTGGGGGTGAGGAGACCCTATTCGTAGACCTGCTCGCCGTGCTGGCTAAGATCGAGACCCTCGACCTCATCCTCTTCACTGACGCGCAGACCCACGATGACATCGACAACCTTCAAGATGATGTAGGTGACGACCGCGTCGTAGACCAGCACCGACCCGACGTCTATCAACTGCTTAACCACCTGATAGTCGTTGCCCTCGAGGGCCCCGGCCGTCCCGCCGATGGCCTTGACCGCGAACACGCCGGTCAGGATCGCGCCGAGCGCGCCGCCGATGGCGTGAACCCCGAAGGCATCCAGGGAGTCGTCGTACCCAAAGAAGTTCTTCATGTAGGTGGCCGTCCAGAAACATACTGCGCCGCCGGCGATGCCTATGATGAACGCCCCGGTCGGATCCACGAAGCCCGAGGCCGGCGTAATCGCCACCAGCCCGGCGACCGCACCCGACACCATGCCGAGCACGCTCGGCTTGCCGCGCGCCATCCACTCCGCGAACATCCACGCGAGCGCGGCCGCGCCAGTCGCGATCTGGGTCGTGGCCATGGCCATCCCCGCGCGCCCGCCGGCCGATACCGCGCTGCCGGCATTGAAGCCAAACCAGCCCACCCACAGGAGCGCCGTGCCGATGACGGTGAGCACGAGGTTGTGGGGCGGCATCGCCTCCTTGCCATAGCCCTTGCGCTTACCCAACACGAGGGCTGTGACAAGACCTGCGACGCCCGCGTTCAGGTGCACGACGGTGCCGCCCGCGAAGTCCAGGGCACCGAGCTGCGCGAGCCAGCCGTCCGATGACCAGACCCAGTGAGCGATCGGCGAATAGACGAATACGAGCCACAGGCCCATGAACCATAGCAGCGCGGAGAACTTCATGCGCTCGGCGAACGATCCGGTGATGAGTGCCGGCGTGATGATGGCGAAGGTCATCTGGAAGGTCATGTACACGGACTCCGGCACCGCGAGCGAGAGTCCGGTGACCGTGTCTTTGTTCATGCCGTGCAGAAAGACCCGCGACAAACCCCCGATCCAGGGATTGCCGTTGGTGAACGCGAGACTATAGCCGATCGCATACCAGAGCACGGTCACAAGGCAGGTGACGATGAAGCTTTGCGCAAGGGTATCGAGGACATTTTTCTTGCGTACCATGCCGCCGTAATACAAGGCCAGGCCTGGTATGGTCATCATCAACACAAGCGCCGTGGACGCCAGCATCCAGGCGGTATCACCGGGATTGATCTTGGCGTTGGCATCGCTGCTCACAGCCTCCGTCGGCGTAGCCGCCGGGGCCGGAGCGGCCGCGGGTGTTGCCACGACCTGCGCCGTGGCCGCAGAGCCCCCTGGGGCCGCCGCGTTGGCCGCCAGCGCCGCGGTCGGAAGAACTCCGAGCGCGAGCGCGAGGACCAGGCCACGCACCCAGCGAGACCAGATACCGGTCATGGTCATAGCGCCTCCGGCCCGGATTCGCCGGTACGGATGCGAATCGCCTGCTCGAGATCGAAGACGAAGATCTTGCCATCACCGATCTTGCCAGTGTTGGCGGCCTTACCGATGGCCTCGATCACGCGCTCCACAAGGTCGTCATCGATCGCGACCTCGATCTTGACCTTCGGCAGAAAGTCGACAACATACTCGGCGCCCCGATAGAGCTCCGTATGGCCCTTCTGGCGTCCGAACCCCTTGACCTCGGTCACGGTGATGCCCTGTACCCCGATTTCCGACAAGACCTCGCGAACGTCGTCGAGTTTAAAGGGCTTGATGATGGCGGCTATTAGTTTCATGAGTAGATCTCCTTGAGAAAGGCGGTTAGCCCCTGCCGCCCGTATACACGTCGACCGTATCCCCCGAGCGCGACCACGGGCGCTGTGCGAAGCGCGTTCATATTACCCCCTTGGTGTGTGACTGTGCCCGTAGCAGAGGCGGGCGATGGGAGCAATGCAGGGAGCGTGCCAAAGAAAAGGGAGGCGGAAACCATGCTTTAGGACGGTTCCTCGCCTCCCGGGGGAGCGGTAACGCACCATTATGGTGTGTTACCCTATTGATAATGCACCACTACGGGGCGGTGGCCCTCGTCTTGCGGAGCGATTCTGCAGCCTCGACCATGTGGCGCAGGGCGCTCTCGGTCTCCGCCCAGCCGCGGGTCTTCAGGCCGCAGTCTGGGTTGACCCAGAGATGCTCGGGGGGCAGGACCTTTTCGGCCTTGCGCATGAGCCGGACCATTTCCTCGGTGGATGGCACGCGCGGCGAATGGATGTCATAGACGCCGGGGCCGATCTCGTTCGGGTAATGAAAGTTCACGAAGGCGTCCAGGAGCTCCATGTCCGAGCGCGAGGTCTCGATCGTGATGACATCGGCGTCCATCTCCGCCACCGCCTCGATGATGTCATTGAACTCCGCGTAACACATATGGGTATGGATCTGGGTCTCGTCGCCCACGCCAGCGGAAGACACGCGGAACGCGCGTACCGCCCACGCCAGATAGGCCTTATGATCCTCGCGTCGCAACGGCAGGCCTTCGCGAACCGCCGGTTCATCGATCTGGATCACGCGAATGCCGGCCCGCTCCAGGTCGCAGACCTCGTCGCGGATTGCAAACGCGATCTGCAAAGCCGTATCGGCGCGTGCCTGGTCGTTGCGCACGAATGACCACTGCAGAATGGTGACCGGACCGGTCAGCATGCCCTTCATGGGCCGCTTGGTCAGTGATTGCGCGTACTTGGCCCATTCCACGGTCATGGGCTTGGGTCGCGATACATCCCCGAAGATGATCGGGGGCTTCACGGCGCGGGAACCATAACTCTGTACCCAGCCGTAGTCGGTAAACGCGAACCCCTGGAGCTGCTCCCCAAAATACTCCACCATGTCGTTACGCTCGGCCTCACCATGCACGAGCACATCGAGGCCGATTTCCTCCTGCTTGCGCACCGCGAGCGCGATCTCGGCGCGCATCCGCTCCTCGTACTCGGCCGCGCTGATGCGCCCGGCCTTGAAGTCGCGGCGGGCGGTGCGGATCTCGTTGGTCTGCGGGAACGAACCGATGGTCGTGGTAGGGAACATGGGGAGGTTCAGGTGGGCGCGTTGCAGCGGACGCCGCTTGGCGAACGCCTGCTTTCTCGCCGCATCCGCCGGCTGCACGGCCGCGACCCGCGCCTTGACCACGGCGTCATGGATGCGCTTCGACGACTTGCGGTCCTGCGCCACGCGCCGGCTCTCCTCGAGGGCCTGAGCAATGGCGGCGTCGCCTTCGTCCAGACCGCGCTTCAAAAGCCCCACTTCCGCCATCTTCTGGGTGGCAAAGGCGAGCCAGCTGCGGATCTCAGCGTCCAGCCTCTGCTCCCGCATGAGATCCACGGGGACGTGCAGCAGTGAGCAACTGCTCGCCACGGCAAGCCCCCCCTTATGACCTTGGGCGGCACGCAGCACCTTAAGCGCAGCCTCGAGATCGGCGCGCCAGATGTTACGGCCGTCGACCACGCCCAGGGACAGGAGCTTGTCGGACGGCAACGCCCTCAAGACCGCGGGCAATTGGTCCGCGCCGCGCACGAGATCGATATGCAGGCCCGCCGTGGGGAGCTTGCAGGCCAACTCGCGGTTGGCCCCCAGGCTCTCGAAATAGGTCGTCAGCAGAAGCTTCGGACCCGCCGCCGAAAGCCCTTCGTAGGCCTTGGGATAGGCGTCCGTCCAGGCCTTGGGCAGATCGAGGACCAGCGCCGGCTCGTCGATCTGCACCCACTCCACCCCGAGGTCTGCGAGACGCTTTAGGACCTGCTGGTAGACGGGCAGAAGATCGGGCAGCAGCGACAGGCGGTCGAAGTCCTCGCCCTTGGTTTTGCCCAGCCACAGGTAGGTGAGCGGGCCCAGGAGCACGGCCTTGACCGGAAAACCCGCGGCGCTGGCCTCGGCAACATCCTCGAAGAGCCGCGGCGAGGAGATCGCGAACCGCTGGCCCTTGTGAAACTCCGGCACGATGTAATGGTAGTTGGTATCGAACCACTTGGTCATTTCGCAGGCATGCGTGGCCTTGCCCGTAGGGGCCACGCCGCGCGCCATGCGGAAAAAGGTATCGAGATCCACCTCCGGTCCCTGCCAATCGAAGCGCGGGGGCACCACCCCCAACAAGGCGCTGGTCTCAAGGACGTGGTCATACCACGCGAAGTCGCCGACCGTCACGAGGTCAAGACCGGCGGCCTTCTGGGCACTCCAGGCGCGCATCCGCAAATCCTTGCCGACATCGCAGAGGGCCTGTTGGTTCAGACTCCCTTTCCAGTAGGCCTCGAGGGCCTTCTTAAACTCCCGATCGGGGCCGAGACGGGGGAAACCAAGGATGTGTGCAAGACTCAAGATCGACTCTCCGGGGCAACGCGCCCATAGCGAATGACAAGTTGGGGGGCAAAACGGCGCCGACGCGGGGATCGCCAGCGGCTGTGCGAGGCTAACCTCGACCGTGGCCGGAGTCAATGGGCGAACGGGCCGGCGGGGTCGCGGACTGCCAAGCCCCTAGGCATGACATGGTCTTTGGGTGCTAGAATCGGTTCGACAGGATATCGCAGGGATGGCGGCCCAGGACACCGGGCGCTCCGCGCAACGTCGCTACCGGAGGACGCTTATGCTGGAAAAGATCTTGGCCGACGTCATCAAAATCGGCCGCCTGACGGTTCGTTACCCGGACGGCCAGGTGGGGCGCTACGGCGAGGGATCGCCGGAGGCCGAGTGGGTCATAAGGGACAAGTCGGCGATCCGTCGCCTGATCCGCAATCCCTGG
Organism: Acidiferrobacter sp.; assembly: GCF_054609335.1. Lineage (NCBI taxonomy): Bacteria > Pseudomonadati > Pseudomonadota > Gammaproteobacteria > Acidiferrobacterales > Acidiferrobacteraceae > Acidiferrobacter > Acidiferrobacter sp. The sequence continues at coordinate 13,013 of NZ_JBTRWP010000048.1, forward strand.
CTTCAGATGGGCGAGACCTACATGGACGGGGCCTGGGACGCGCCAAGGGGCTTGGCGATGTTGCTCGAGGTGCTCTTACGCAACGTCCCCAACGAACCCTCCTCCTCGCTTTTTACGAACCTTAGGCGCTATCTCGAACAAGGCAACGGCCGCCAGGCCAGCCGGCGCCACGTGGCCCACCATTACGATCTGGACGAGTCGCTGTTCCGGTTGTTTCTGGACCACGACATGCATTACTCATGCGCCTACTTCGCGAACCCGAATATGACCCTTGAAGAGGCCCAGGTCGCCAAGTGCGAGCTCATACGGCGCAAGCTCGAGCTCAAACCCGGTCAGCGCGTGCTTGATGTGGGGTGCGGCTGGGGCAGCCTCGCCCTCCACCTCGCCCGGGAGGCCGACGTCGATGTAACCGGCATCACGCTCTCGAAAGAACAGCACCGCGTGGCCACCGCCCGCGCCCGCGAGGCCGGGCTCTCCGACCGCGTCCAATTCCGGCTCGAGGATTACCGTGAGCACCGGGGTCTCTACGACCGGGTCGTGAGCGTGGGGATGTTCGAGCATGTGGGCGCACCCCACTATGAGACCTTCTTTGCCAAGGTTCGCGAACGCCTGGCCCCTGGAGGACTCACGCTCCTCCACCATATCGGCCAAAGCGGCCCACCCGGCCAGACCAACCCGTGGATCCGGCGGTATATCTTCCCGGGTGGCTACAATCCCGCGCTCTCCGAGGTCATCCCCGCAATCGAGAAGGCCGGCCTCAAGGTCGCCGACATCGAGGTACTCAAATTTCATTACGGATATACCCTGCACGAATGGCAGAAGCGCTTTCAGGCCCGGCGGGACGAGGTCGTGCGACGCTGGGATGAACGTTTCGCGCGCATGTGGGAATTCTACCTCGCCGCCTGCGAGGCCTCGTTTGCGATCGGCGACCTCGTGGTCTTCCACATCCAGATGGCCCGCTCGCTCGAGGGCTTACGCATGACCCGAGACGCCTGGTACGTCCAACGCGACCTGGATAAGAAGATCGCCGAAAGCGCCTGAAGGCGGAGGGTCTCGGGCGGCGCGGGGCATTCTGGCAAGGACCACGGCCAATGGCGCGCCCTTTCAGGGAACCTCCTTGCGCATCTTGCGGTCAGCACCACGGTGGGCCCCGGTCTCTTGCGAGCGCCTGGGGCGTGTGGTCTAGTAGGGTTTTCTTCTAGTGCAGTGGCCGTCGCATCACCGGGCGGGCACTTTCCAGAACAACAAAGACATGCCGACGGAGCAGCGAGAACCATGGCCCGACACGCGCTTGAGCAGACCTACGATCAGCCAACCGTATTTCGTATGTCAGGCGCAGCAGTGCTGGCGATACGCCTCGTCCTCGGCTGGATCTATTGGGGCGGTGGCACGCGACGCTTCATATACGCCCCCCAAAAACTCGACCCCCACGCGCATAGCTGGATGGCCAACAAGCTACAGTCGGGCATGCCCGGGGCGGTGCTCGGGCTTGGGCATGTCCTGAGCGCCATTCTTCACCACCCGACGCTTGTCTACGACCTGCTCGTATTGGTCAGCGCAGTCGAGCTCATAAGCGGCCTCGGGCTTATTCTCGGTATCCTGACCCGCGCGAGCGTCATCCTAAGCCTCGCCTTGAGCGTCTCGCTCATGTTGGTGTTTGGATGGCAAGGTGCCACCTGCATCGACGAATGGACCATGGCGGCATCGACCTTCGCCATGGGCTGCACAATATTCGTCGCGGGTAGCGGCCTGTGGTCCGTCGATAGCTGGCTGTTGCGTCGCAATCCCAGCCTCGCGGATGCCGGATGGTTCCGCTGGCTGGGCAGTGCGCCATTCACGGCCCGCGAGACCGAGGGTCTGGGCAAGGGGCTTGCCATCATCGCCGCGCTCTTTATGCTCGTGTTCTACAACTACTACCGCGGCTCAATCTTCACCAAATTCCACGGCGGACCGGTAAGCCCGAGCAAACATCACATCAGCTTGAGCCACGCCACCCTCCGTAAGGATGGTCGCGTGAAGGTGCTCGCCTACCTGGACGGGGGGACACCGGCGGCCCCCTCGCACGTCGTCAAGGTGGCGGTCGAAGGGCCGAACGGGATCGTAGAGGTCTGGAAGGGCAAGGCCCTCGAAAGCGCGGTCAAGGGGCACATCAAGAACATCTACCGCTACAACAAGTTCGCGCCGGGACTCTTTGGTCTCAAGGCCAAGATGGGAGCCAAGGCCTGGATCACCCTGCACCCGACGAAGGTTGTGCATATCAAGGCCGGGCACTACACGGTGCTGTTCGAAAACATCAACGGCAAGACGTTCACGGCCAAGGCCGCGTTGTCCTGATGGAGATCGGTCGGCGGAGCGGGTGGCGGTTCCTTACCAGGCCTGCGTCAGAACCAGGGCGACCTGAGTGCCATGGAGGCCCGAGATAACATGATGATCGATGGCCGTCACAAAAACGCCCGCGCTGAAGCTGTGCCACGACTTCGTGAGGCCGACGCCATAGTCGTCATAGGACGCCACCGTGTCACCGCTAGTATGCCCAGCATGAAGCACGAGACCAAAGCCGCTACCCAGACGCGCGCGGTAACCGGCCTCGAGATAGGTATTGCCGTGCTGCCAGTCATGATAGATACCGGCCGACAGGGGCCCGAACCGCAGCCGCAGGAAGGTCTCTTCGAAATTGAGCGAACTCACATCGAAGCGATAGGCGGTAGCGCCGGCGTTGAATCCCAGCCCCGAAGGGGTCATGTCGCGGATACCACCCGTGAAATCGGCGCGCTCGTTGGCACCGCGGTAATCGAGCGTCGTGAGGAAGGCGCGGGCGTACAGGCCGACCGGCCCGGTGGCCGTCACCGATCCCTGCAAGGCGGGGTTGCCGTTCGACTCCGAGATGCCGCGCCAGACGTAATTGCTCATGAGCGACACCTGCCCGCTCACGCCCTCCCCGTAGGCGGGAAGCGCCAACAAGGCAGTCAGGGCCAGGGTCGATTGAAGGCGGGTCAGGGTGCGCACGTGCGCATTATATAGCAGCCGGGGCCGCTGACCAGTCCTCTTGTCGCGGCCCCTTCGCGCCACAAGGAGAAAGGCTTATACTACGCCCATGCTGACACGAATCTTGGATCAAATCGCAGCGACCGCCCGTGCGGCGGTCCCCCCGGAGTTCGGACAGGACGTGGAAAAAAACGTCCGCGCGGTCCTGGATAGCACCTTCCAGAGGCTGCGCCTCGTGACGCGCGAGGAGTTCGAGGTACAACAGGCGGTCCTTCAGAAAACCCGTGAGTTGGTCGAACGCCTCGAACGTCAAGTTGCGGAGCTCGAGGCCAAAAACGGCACCAATCCCGGGTCCACCAAAAACCCGCCGACCGCCGTTTAAGCCCGCGAGACTTGCGGAGGAGAGAGACGCGCCACAGCATGGACCCCATGCGTGCTTCGCGCTATCCTTAAGCGCCCACGCGCCCTTAGCTCAGTTGGATAGAGCGTTGGATTCCGATTCCAAAGGTCAGAGGTTCGAATCCTCTAGGGCGCACCAACCCATTGAAATCCTATGAGTTTTCTGCCGATCGGCCGGAATCTAGCCCTGGGTCACGCACCAATCTGGATAATCTGATTTAAGGTCTCGCAGGCCAGTTCAAATGTCTGCTCCGGCACTTGCCCCCAGGGGTGCCGTTTCGCAGATCGAGCTCGCCAGTCGAAGGACTTGGGCTGGTGCGCAAGTATGTAGCTGATGACACCCTTGGGACCGGCAAACGGGACAGCAAACGGATTCGTGTCGTTATAGGACGCCGTTGTCATAGGAAGGCCTATAACGATCCCCGTACGATCATTGAACTCGCGCGGGGACAGAACGAGCAGCGGATGTACGTCCTTCATCTCGCGCCCGGCTTGCGGATTACAGTCAATCCATATCATGTCACGACGCGCGGGAATCCATTGCGATCGCGCCACCATCACATCGCCTCGATACCGACCGGTTGGGTTACCATGGCCTCACCCCCGTGATGCACGGGATCAAACGCTACGAGTTTCTGGGCAAGCGTGAGCTTCGGCATACCCGCACGCTTGACCAGCACGCCGTCGTCGGCCGCTGTAATCTCCACAGGCTGCCCGACAGTGAAATGGGCAGCGCGCGCCACAGTCGCAGGTATGCGTACCGCGAGACTGTTTCCCCACTGCTGTACCGTAAGCTTTGCTCTTATCGACACGGCCATACCCTCTACCTAAATGTAGAAACAAGTATATACATAAGGGGGAGTGCGGTCAACACAGAATGAGAGGGAAGACCATGGGACGGACTAACCCTGCCACGATGTAATGTGCACCAATCTTACGCAGCAACGGCAGCGGCCGGGGCAATGCTGGCAAACGGCCCGTTGTCGGCCATTGTTGTGCGAGCCAGCGTCATCGGTGACCCCCGACCGACTTGCTGCCCCTGGGCGCAAAAATTCTGCAACCACCTCTCAAAGCGCTTCGCCGTTCACAATCATGTAAATCCGCGTCTTTTTTGTTCAAATACACGAGTTGATGGAGATTCTTCCGCAGCGCACGAATCCTTTCGCGCATCGTAGTTACGTTGTGAGTGGGACACTGATATCCGGAAACGAACGCAGTACTTTGCCGTCCATGGTTACGAGCCTCGTTCCCAATCTCATTGCCAGCGCCACAAACTCGCAATCGTATGCGGAACACTCACTGTCACGCACCAGTTCCAAAACACTCCGCGAGTCCACTTCGTACTCGCTGTCTCTCAGCAGGTCCTCCGCCTCGCTCTGGAGGGCATGTGCTTGACCGAATGTCAGTTGCCCGCGTCTCAAGTAGCCAGCAAGGATGTTCCGAAACTCACTGCGCCAGAGAACGGGCGCGTTCCAATCAGGATCGCGCTCCATCAGCGTTTCCGCTGCTATGGTGAATTCCCCGGGCAGGTACAGATACGCCAGCACGTTCGAGTCCACGACAATCACGGACGATCTTGCTTCTTCAGCGCATCAATGTCACGGATATGAAACTCCGCACCCAATCCCGCCCGCAACTGCCGGGCCCGGGCCAGCCGATCACTAGAGGTCATTTTGGTCGGTATGAGCACGGCCTCGAGGCACACTATGGCCTCGCTGTTCAAGCTGCGACGATGCGCCCCTGCCGCGGCTTTCAGTCGCTCGTACACCTCGTCGGGAATATTTTTCAAGGTGAGTGTCGTAGGCATTGTACCTCCAACCATTGTGACACCATAATGGTTGGAGTATACAAGGCACCCGGCCCGCATGCCAATCGGCGAGTTAACCGCTTTGTCATGCAACGCTCACTTTTCCCTGTAACAAGAATGGCCCAGGTTGTTACACAATCCCGCACGAGGTCCAGAAAGATCGGCTTACGTCGGCGTAAAGTGTCACCAATTGGACGAACGTAACGTACTGAATCGCAAGAAAGATGTGTGTACGATGCCGCATGGCGCCAAATATCTACACAATAGCCCGCGTAATATACACACAGTTATTTTGCATTCCGATTCCAAAGGTCAGAGGTTCGAATCCTCTAGGGCGCACCAACCCACTGAAATTCCATAGATTTCTTTTCCATAAGCCGACCGCCACCCGTGGGCCTTATCGGCCAACGCTCGTAGGCCGCCAGTCGCAAGACCAACGCTTCTGAGCGTCGGCCTGAAACCGCCAGTGTGCTCGGATTATGGCGTGTGCCCACACGGTGCCCACCGGGTGCCCAGGGTGCCTTAAGGCCACCCCAGGTATGCACACGATTTGAGCGTTAGCCCCAAGGGCCCCTTCTCTTCCAACCCAGCCACAAGCGCATCCGGGCGCGACGCCTGACCCCCTGGATTACCGCAGGTCAGCCGGACATCGGCCACCCCGGCTGGAGCCACAAAGACACTCGGCTCCTCTGGAGCCATAACCCGGACCGAACCGCGGTTTGGACGCTCGTGGCCCCCGCCTTATGTATCGGTAACCTCGCCCGCTTCCTCGGACGCACCCAGATCCGCAGCAATCTCCTGGAATTGCGCGAGGGCAGCCTCGAGGTCTTCGACGATTTCGGCGGCCAGCACGTCGGGATCAGGCAGGTTGTCAGAGTCCGACAAGGATTCGTCCTTCAGCCAGGAGATATCCAGGCTCGCTTTGTCGCGGGCAACGATTTCGTCATAAGTGTAGGCGCGCCAGCGGCCATTTGGGTTCTGCTCAGACCAAGTGGCCACCCGTACATGACGGTTCTCAGGGTTGTAGCACCTGACGAATTCATCGAGATCTTCGCGCTTTAAGGGTTTGGTCTTAAGCGTGAAATGCCCGTTGGTGCGCAGGTCGTATATCCAGACTTTCTTCGTCCATGGGGTTTCTGAGGCCGGTTTCTTGTCGAAAAATAGGACATTCGCCTTCACGCCCTGCGCATATTCTTCTGTGCGGTAGCAGGAGCAAGGCGCTCAAGACTCTGTCGCGCTGTACGAAGGAAATACTCAACGTACTGCGTAGTAATAGCCCCACCCCCCGGTAAACATCCCCCGGCAGAGCCGGGGGCTTTAGTTTGTGAGCCGCTCAAAGCGGCTATAGGGGGTCGCTCACGCGGCCCCGGTTCTTGGGGGCTACCTGACGGTGGCCCATCAACGCCACAGGTTCATTTGGTCCAGGCGCTGATCTTCTTGCTCTTGGTTTCTGATGTATTCTCGGATGGTGGCCTCATCGCGCCCGACCGTGGAGACAAAGTACCCTCGGGCCCAGAAGTGCTGCCCGACGAAGTTGCGTTTCCGTTCCCCGTACACGCGTGCCAGATGAATGGCGCTCTTGCCCTTGATGTACCCGACCACCTGTGAGACTGCGTACTTGGGTGGAATCGATATCATCATGTGCACATGATCTGACATCAGGTGGCCCTCCTCGATCCGGCTTTCCTTACGTTCCGCCAGATTGCGGAAGACCTCGCCTAACGATCATGGTGGTTGCCGCCACCCCGGATAATGAAAGAGACTTCCAGGCGGAAGGGGACGGGTAGAGGTCGTGATAATTTTTGGCGGATCGACCCCGCGCCTAACGTGACCCGCCGGGCTG
>NZ_JBTRWP010000049.1:0-20013 GCF_054609335.1 Acidiferrobacter sp.
GATTCGTAATCAGTAGGTCGGGCGTTCGATTCGTCTCACCGGCACCATAAAATCAATAAGTTACAGAAAAGTTTCCCGTAAAGTCCTTGAGTTTGGTGGCTCTTCAGTGGAATTAGTGGGTGTAATTCAGGGCTCGGAGCCCGTCAGGAACCGGTAGAGGCGGGCACACGCGGCATCGTAGGCCTCATGCTCGCGCACATAGCGCGCATCGTTCCACAGCGGGCCGCCCTGCGCGTGAATGTATTTGAGAGTAAGGGCGCGACCGGATAGTCGCCGGTCGCGCTCCTCGAAGTGGGTCCGGCGGATGATCTCGCCCCCGAGGATCCAGAGATAATCCGCGTATTTCTTTACTGTCTTCTTCGTTCGCCGCTCCGCGATCAAGCCGAGAAGAAAAGGTTTCATCTCGGCTGCGATACGATCATCGACAAGCATGTCCAGGTCCGGTAAACCTACTTAAGCTTTTCGGCCAGCGGTCAACATTGCCGGCCGCATGGCTGGTATCCTTACAATAGGTCTTGAGCTTCGCTGTGGCGTCCGAGGACACCTGCAGCGAATCCTGTTCCGAGGAGTGAGGTGGACCCCAACCCTTGGACAAAATCTCCGGATCTTTAAGTGGATTATCCGCCGGGTTGATCAAGTGGCCTGTCCTAGAGACACCTCAGCATAAGCTTGCCACGGTGTCTGTCGGTCCATCAACCCTTGATGACGACGAGCATTATTGGAGAAATCGAAGTATTTCGCAAGAGACGCCAGCGCATCGCGAATCGATTCATAGGCCTTGAGATACACCTCCTCGTATTTGACGCCTTGCCAGGGGCGTTCAACGAACACGTTGTCCCGCAAGCGCCCCTTACCATCCATGCTGATGGCGACCTTGTGGCGTTCCAGGACGCCGAGGAACGCATCGTTCGTGCACTGTGCCCCTTGGTCCGTATTGAAGATCTCGGGCGCCCCATAGCGCGTTATGGCCTCTTCCAGAGCCTCGACACAGAAGTCCGCCTTCATGGTGGGCGAGAGCCGAAAGGCAAGGACCGTGCGGCTTGCCCAATCCATAATGGCGACCAAGTAACAAAAACCTTGGCGCATCGGGATGTAGGTCACGTCGTACACCAGACGGGGTTAGCTCGTTCGATTGCCAAACCCCGTAAAAGAGCGGAGAAAATGCGATGACCCTTCCCGCGAAGACTTGTCTTGCGCTTCGGGTAGAGGGCCTCGAGACCCATTATGCGCATCAGCCGCTGGATGCGCTTGCGGTTTACGAACCAGCCCTCCTGTTCCAGGGCATCCCGTAATCGCCGGGAGCCCAGGAAGGGGTACTGAAGGTGGATTTTATCGAGACGGCGCATCAGGCGCAGATCGTTGTCCAAGACCGTGGGTCTGTGAGGGTAGTAGACCGTGAAGCGCGCCACCGCGAGCAGTTCGCACTGTGGCGGGTCACGGGCAGCTCAGGATGATAGGGTCCGCCCCATTGGAACCGCTCGGTATGGGTCATTTTCCGAGCACTCGTGCCGAAAAATCTTTTTCGACCATGAGCTGTCCGATCTTGGCGAGCAAGGTCTTGCGGTCCCCGGCGAGCTCGGCACACGCGGCGCCTTTGCTAAAGAGGGTCGCGGCCTGGTCGATCAGCTGCCTACGCCATTGGATTACCTGATTGGGATGGACCTGATGTTTGGCAACGATCTCGTGGACATTGTAGGCCGGTTGGCCTATCGTTTCTTCTCCTGTAAAGCCTCTAAAGCCACCTTGGCTTTGAATCGTGGGGCGTGGATACGACGTATTTTGCTCATCGTGTTTCCGCTCCTATCTCGCTACTTTAGGAGGCGGATATCCGCCTAATCCAGTGTCCAAAAATTGGGGTCCACTTCTTTGGCGTTACGAAGGCACGAACAATCAGTGCGCCATTAAACCTTGATGCGCAACGGTAGCTTGGGCGATCTCGGTAACCCTTAGCGGCCGCGGCTTGTGCCCTGACGCACCGCTGTGCCGTGGGCATACCCGCCAATAGCCCAGTAGTTGCCGGTGTGCTAAGAAGCCGCTCTCCTAGGAAAAAATGAGGAGCGACATGCCGTATCCAAGAGGAGGGCTGGCCCGTCGGCTTCGGCAGGGTGCGGTTGCAGGAGCGATTACGGTAGAATGAAGGGGTGCAATAGCGAGGGCATTGCCTGTTTTGGTAAACGCCTAGACTTCGGGAAGGACATCACCTTACAGTCCTATTTGGTTACACAGCGACCATGGTTCCGCTCTTATGTCACTTTATACCGACACCCCTTTAGATGCTGTTTTGGATTTGCTGGTTGATGTCGTTTGCTTAGTTGATCGTGGTGGGAAATTTCAAGCTGTGAGTGCTGCTGGAAAGCGGATCTTCGGCTATGCCGCGAGTGAAATGATTGGCCGACCTATGATTGATTTCGTGTTTCCAGGAGACCGGGAAAGGACGCTTAAGGTAGTCGACGATATTCTTGGTGGTTTGGTCCAGACCCACTTTGAGAACCGCTATGTCCGCAAAGACGGCGCCATCGTTCATATGATGTGGTCCGCGCAATGGTCGGCTACTCATAAGTTGCGTATCGCTGTGGGACGCGATGTCAGTCAACGTAAACGCATTGAAATTACGCAAGCCGCTCTTAATGCTCTCTGGGAGGCGGGGCATTCTGCTGCAGATATGCACGGTCTTCTTGAGAAAATTTATGGCCTTGTTGGAAAGTTGTGGGCCGGTGTCGTGTTTTCGATTCTGCTGTGCCCAGAAGATCATCTTGGTTTGGCTGGTCCTTGGGATGCCCATCCCGAAAAAGGGGAGCAGGTTCCGGTTGAGTCCGCGACGGCGGCCCTCTATAGGGCTGTAGTCCATGCAGGCCAACCATCATTTTATTTGACCGGGGGATCTGCGCCTCAGTTAGGGACGATTCTCGCCGGCGCAAGGGAGGGTGCGGTAAAGTGGATCGGACTTCCGTTGAGAGCGAGACGGGGGTTAATAGGGGTGCTCGTTGGGGAGGTACAAGGCCTCGATATTCCGCGCGATGAGGATGGCGTTTGGCTTCTCGAATGGATTGCTGCCGAGATCGCCTTGACTCTTGAGCGCAAGCAAGCGGAGTTGCGGCTGCAAAGGGTAGCTGGACACGATCCTCTTACGCGCCTACCTAATCGTGATTTATTGTGGGATCGGCTGCATGTGGCTTTGGAGTTGGCTGAGCGCAATAAGGTACGTCTTTCTTTGCTTTTCTTAGATGTGGACCGGTTTAAGCAGGTTAATGACACCTTGGGGCATGTCGTGGGCGATAGCCTGCTTCAAGAAGTGGCAGCTCGCCTTAAGTTGTGTGTTCGGAGATCGGATACGGTCAGTCGCGTCGGCGGGGATGAATTCTTGGTCTTGTTGTATGACACCCCGTTGCCAGAGAACGGCCTACTCGTTGCGGAGAAGATTCGGGAAGCTTTAAATGAGCCCTTTGAATTGATGGGGCATCGGTTCTCTGTGTCATCGAGTATTGGTATGGCCATGTACCCCGATCATGGCCGGGACCCTCAGCATTTGATTCATTACGCTGATGAGGCTATGTATGAGGCTAAAAAGGATGGAGGAAATCGGGTAAGGCTGAAACCTACGGAAGGGTCCTAGTGAACAAGGTGTGGGAATTTGTGCCTGCCGTTGGTAATGGGTGCACGGTCTGGCTTTGTTCCTAAAGGCGCGCTGCTTTGCCGGGCGAATTAGTCGAATGGCGATAGAGGGCCGAAGCCTTTGCTTGCCCCGATGCCCAGAGGATTCCGGTGTCTGGTCGCGCAAGCCTTTTTTCAATCGATCGCGATCAATCTTTATGCTAAATGGTGGCTAGTCTTAAGCCAATGCGTCATCGCTTCTGCAGACAATGGTCGACTATAATAGTAGCCCTGCATCTCGTCACATTGGGCATTGCGCAGAAAAGCCAATTGCTCCTTCGTTTCGACGCCTTCGGCCATGACGGTGAGGCCCAAACTGTGCCCGAGCGTGATAATAACGGCGGCAAGGGCGGCATCATCGCTATCGTGAGTGATGTCGCGGACAAAAGACTGATCGATCTTCAAGGTGTTGATGGGGAAACGCTTCAGATAGCTCAAGCTTGAATAGCCCGTACCAAAATCGTCAATAGCAAGACGTAGACCCATTTTGTGCAGGGTCTTGAGCGTCACAATGGTCTTTTCCATATCATCCATCAGCATGCTCTCCGTGACCTCGAGTTCCAGGTATTCCGGGGTCGCCTCAAGACCGGTGTCCTTTAAGGCTCTAGCCACCATGGCAGGCAGGTCCCGTTCCCGGAATTGACGGCCAGAGAGGTTTACGGCCACGCGCACGACTGGGAACCCTTGGTCTTGCCAAGCACGGCTCTGCGCGCACGCGGTGCGTAAAACCCATTCGCCAATCGGCACAATCAAGCCGCTTTCTTCGGCGATAGAAATAAAACGATCGGGTGCAACGAGCCCCCTCTGCGGGTGTTGCCAGCGGATGAGCGCCTCGACTCCCACGAGGCGGCCTCTACGAAGGTCGACTTGTGGTTGATAATGGAGCACAAATTCCCCGTTTTTGAGGGCGTGGTGCAACCCATTTTCAATGGCACGGTGCTCGGTAATTTGGGCGCTCATGCTGGCGGCGTAAAATTCGAAGGTATTTTTACCCGCGTGTTTGGCCTTGTACATAGCCACATCGGCGTTTCTCAGGAGACCTTCGCGGTCAAGATCGTCGAAAGGGTAGATGGTGATACCGATGCTTGCCGTCACATACATTTCGTGGCCATTAGCGAAGAACGGCTCAGCTACGGTCGCCAGGAGGCGCTCAGCAATGTGTGTAATGACATGTACGGAAGTAATATTCTGAATGAGAACCATAAATTCATCCCCGCCTTGCCGCGCCACGAGACCCTCGTTGCGGACGATCCAATCCTCTTGACGGAGTGTTGTTGTTAGCCGCTTAGCCATCTCTTGGAGCAAAAGATCGCCGCATTCGTGACCTAGGGAATCATTGATATTCTTAAATGCATCAAGGTCCAGAAAGAGGATGGCGATCAATGTTTCGTTGCGCGCCGCATGGACCATGCCGCGACTCAGAACCTCATGGGACAAGGCGCGATTGGGAAGTCCCGTCAGGGCATCATGCGTGGCTTGGTGACGCAGTTGGGCCTCGAATTGTTTGCGCTCCGTAGTATCCTGAATAATCGCCACAAAGACCGGGTTACCCCCATGAGCAGAGAGGTGTAGTCGCGCCTCGATCGGATATAAGCTACCGTCGCTGCGTCTATGTTCACTCTCCAGCGTGATAAATTCGGTGTCACCTCGCCTTAAGGGGGCAATAAGTTCTGTAAAATATTCGGGCAGGAGACGAGGTTTAATGTCAAGGGGCGTCAGATGTTGCAATTCCTCGAACGAGTAGCCTAGATTCCCCCGCGCACCGGCGTTTGCGTAGAGAAAACGCAGCGTATCGGCATCGAACATGTAAATTTCGTTAGCAGATTCATCGAGAATATGGGCAAGGCGGTTGAGCTTATCCTCATGATGTTTGCGGGACGTGATGTCTTCCACGAGCAGAACAATGTAATCGAGGCTTTGGTCGGCGTGGCGTACGGCGCGAACCGCGACATGCGCATAGACGGGGTGGCCAGCATTATGGATATAGGTTTTATCAAAGGTAGTTTCGTTCCACTCCCCGGACTGAAGCTTGTCCCAGATCGACGCGCTATGAGGCATATCGTCAGGGTGCGTTATGTCGACCCAGGTGCGCTGCAGGAGTTCCGCGCGTGAATAACCGAGCATCGCACAAAACGCATCATTGACTTCTATCCAGTTCTTAGTAGGGCTAGTGGCGACCATGCCGATCATCGCGCGATCAAAGTACGCACGAAAATGCTGTTCGCTGTGCGCAAGGTCATTCTGCGCTTGTCGCCGTTGGCGCTCATGGTCCATGGTCTCAAGGGCAAAGGCCACGGCATTCGCTATATCGTCAAGGATAGCTATCATGTCCTTATCAAAGGCATCACGCTGCGTGTGATAGACGTTAAGGACGGCAAAAGGCTTCCCGGCGCGGGGGATCGGAAACGAACCGCTCGAACAAAATCCATAGCGTTCGGCATTCGTGCGCCAATGCTGTGTGATGTCGCTGGTTGTCAAGTCGTTGATCGTGATAGACCGAGTATCCCGAAAGGCCACACCACAGGGTCCTTGGCCTTCCGGAAGATCTGCGCGCACGGAAACCACTATACCCGTGAGGTAGTCAAGGCCGTACCCATAACGAGCAAGCGGCCGGACCTGACCCTCGTCACCCGCGACGGCACCAATCCAGGCCATGGCGACGCCGCCCAGGTCGACGGCAATGCGGCAGACCAAGTCCAGGAGCCCCTCTTCGCTCTCGGTGTGGCGTATGGCTTGATTCAAGGCGCTCAACGCCTGGTGGAGTTTGGTCAGTCGGACAATGCGGGCCTCTGCTTGTTGTGCGCGACTTAAGTTGTGGACTGTCATGAAGACCATCGCTGCCCGTGTTCAAGAGGTTCGGATAGAGAGAGACCGACGGGAAGATGGGAAACATCATCCAATCTTGCGCGTCGTGACGGCCCTTTTTTAGTATGCCGTATAGACCGGAAGAGAAGATCGCTTGCGTTGTACCCGCTGGCCGTGTTGCGGGACCCTGTGGCCGTGCTGTAATTGTTGATGGCTGTGTCGGCGGCCCCGGACGCCATATCATTAGAACCATCCTGCTGGCAAACGTTGGTCGCACCAAATCCTGTTATTGGAGTCCCTCCAGTAGCCATCGCCCACGCCGCGCCGCCCCCACACGGAGAGCGCGCACCCGCTAGGGCCAGGGGCAGTTTGCGCAGGGCTGGTACCCAAAAAACCCGATCCTGTGGGCGATCAAAAGCCCCGCGCGTTACAGGCGGTGTTTGGCCTATGCCGGAGGCCCTGTCGAAGGGCACGGCAACGCGTCCGGTCCGTGCGGGAAATAGAGGTTTGTGGAGGTTCCTCATGTTTTTCTCCCCTTTTGATGCCATGAAAGGGAATGTTCCTAAATAACGGTGTTCACCCCCATAGATGGCAGATAAAGCTGGGGGATATCTCGATCTGTTTCTTTGGGTGTTGGGTTTAACCATTTCCCCAATGGCCGCGTGTTCCATAAGTATTAGCAATAATTGTGCCAGTGCATTCCCGCCCCTCACGGGCAGTCACGCAACCATGTCGCACCGGCGCCGCTAGCGCCCTACGGTGAGACCGCAACTGTTGGACTCGTATCGTGATAAGTGAGCGTAAGCGTCCCGGCACTCGCGGCTGGTTATCATTGCGGCTAGTATTCGCCCGTAAGGGTTCGGCGCGGATGCCGGGCGGCTCGTGTCGCGTCGCGTCGACAGAGACCGACTGCGGTTATGGGCCACAACTTGCCCATGGTGTATCGACTCCGCTCAGAGTTTGGACGGCGCATTCTGGTCGGGTGACCGAGCTGCGATCAGCGGCAGCAATGCGGTTTACTGCTCATGACCCGTTACGCGGACACAGGGAATGGACCGGTCGGGCAGATTGGAGAAAAAGACAGACTGATGGTTGCTGGGCCTTGGCAGATACAGGGCCGACATCCTTCTTGGTGACGTGCGTCGGCACTGGCCTGACGTGCGGCGGCATGCTCCCGTGGATCCTGTCCAGAATTCAGTAGGCCAGGTTATGCACCACGCGCCCGAACCCCGGGAGTCGTGATGAAAGGTCAGAAAGGGCCGGTAACGACTGCTATTTCACGGTGTCCTCGGTACATTCTGCCCGGCAGTGGTTTACGATGGCAGTTTCTTGGGAACAGGCCGCCCACAAACTTGGTCATAGCGTGTCTTCCCTCAAATCGCGCTTTTCGCGGTCTTCATCCGGTACGCAAGAGGGGTGACTGGCCTCACGTCAAGGTGTCCATCAAGAGCTTCTCGACGGCCGCACTCATCACGCACTCTAGCCGCCACAGCGCGCGCGTGATACCCGTGAAGAGGAGCCGGCGGGTGTGGTCGTCGAGTGTGCCGAAGTCGAGCTCCGCGAGGATGACGACGGGGGCCGACCGGCCCTTGAACCGGGCGATAGTGTCTGCGACAAAATCCCCCTCGGTCCAGACGGCGCTGCCGGATCCATCGAAAGTCCCCATAAAGCGCTTGAGTGTAACACCCGCCAAGGCCCTCTCCTGAAGAAGGGCGGAGGTCCGCAGCCCTTTGGCGCCTAAAACGGCCATCTGGGCTGGTGTGATGTCACTTTGAGCGCGGCAGGTTATGAAGATGCGCGCGATGTTCTGCTGGGTATCCTCGCGAGTCCCGTCCAGGAATGGGTGCGCAAAGTGACCTGCACGGGTCGTCCCGACCATAGGCCCGGGGCCGCTGCCTTACTTACCCCCTTGCGGTATCCGCGCTACTACCTGGATTTCGAGACGATCCAGTTCGTAGTCCCGATCTGGCGCGGCACACGCCCTTATGAGTAGTTACCGTTCCAGTGGTCCCGCCATCAAGAGAAGGCCGATGGTTCTTTGATGCACCACGATTTTCTGGACCTATCCGGCAAGGACCCGACACGCGCTTTTGCCGAAACACTGATCGCCACCCTGCGCTCCCAGGGTACGATTTTCGTATACAACCAGGCTTTCGAGGGCGGGGTTCTGCGCAGGCTCGCCGCCCGCTACTCGGACTTGGCGTCGCCCCTCTTGGCGCTCGTCGACTGCATGGTTGATCTCCTGCCTTTGACACGCGAGCATTATTACCACCCAGCCATGAAGGGTTCGTGGTCCATCAAGGCCGTGCTTCCGACGATCGCCCCGGACCTCAGTTATGCCGATCTCTCTGAGGTCCAGGACGGTGGGGCCGCCCAGGAGGCCTACCGGGAGGCGATCAACGGCGCGACACTTCCGGCACGCAAAAACGCCCACGATCAGGCCCTGCGACGGTATTGTGGGCGGGACACGGAGGCGCTCGTGCGACCCGCGGCCTTTCTAGTTCGGTGTTAGATTGGAATCGATGAGGACGTAACCGTTGCTATTTGTGGGTCTACGTTCGGGGCGGGGCGCCTTAAGGCAGGAGGCGTTTGGTTTGAGGACCACGATGCGCATGACGATGCGGGTGGCCGAGAGCTGTCGGCAAGGGTTTGGGGAGTTGCGCATGGGTGAGTTTCTGGTGGACGGAGTCGGGGGTACCGAGGGCTCGCGGATGCGCAAGGGTGTCCGGAGGCGATGGGGGGCGTAAGGGCGGGGTAGGAAAGCGCCATAGGCCGGTGTATCGGGGCTGCCGTCGAAGGATAACGATCTAAAGGGAGAAGACGGCAGGACGTGTTGAGCGTGGGCGGCGTGGGGTGCGAGGGCTATGATGGCTTGATAGGAGTAGGGCGCGATAAGCGGACTTGTCGCGCGTCTATTGGTGAGGGGATGGTGGGGGTGTGAGGATGAGGGGTGTGGTCATGCGTGATCGTTTCGTGGGCTGTCTTTTAGGAGGGGCGGTCGGTGACGCCTTGGGTGCGCCGGTGGAGTTCCTGGACTATGCGGAAATCCTCGAACGGTTTGGACCGGCCGGGATCACCTCTTATGCGCCGGCCTACGGGCGTCTGGGGGCCATCACGGATGATACCCAGATGACACTCTTTACCGCCGAGGGCCTGATACGTCGCCATGTCCGCTTACTTACCCGGGGCATTGCAAGCACCGAGGGCATGGTGGCCGCGGCCTATGCCCGCTGGCTCAGAACCCAGAGCAAGCCGCGGCCGGGGTTCGAAGAGGACGAGGAGGGCCTGGGGTGGTTGTATTCTCATGCGGATCTCCATCACCGCCGGGGGCCGGGGAATACGTGTCTTGGCGCGCTTCGGGCGATGACGGTGAGGGGGGATCCGGCTCGCAATAACAGCAAGGGCTGCGGGGGCGTGATGCGCATGGCGCCTGTCGGGCTGGTGTTCGGGCGGGGTCGGGGCGCGCCGCACGAGACCATGACACTCGGCAAGTCGCTTGCCGCGCTCACCCACGGTCACCCGACCGGCTCCATAGCGGCGGGGGCGTTCGCGGTCTTGATCGCCGAGATCGTCCAGGGGCGCGGTCTGGTAGATGCTTTGCCCGTGGTCCACGCGTGTCTCGCGGATGAAGTAGACGGGAGGGAGACCGAGGAGGCATTGGCGCAAGCTGAGTCCATGGCCGCAAAGCTTCCGCAGGATCCCGCGACGGCCATCGCCCATATCGGTGGGGGCTGGATCGCCGAGGAGGCCTTAGCGATCGCGGTCTATTGCGCGCTTACGGCACGCGACTTTGCTGACGGCGTGATACGCGCGGTGAATCATGGTGGCGACTCCGATTCGACGGGCTCGATCACTGGCAACATCCTGGGGGCCTTGTGGGGGGTCGATGCCATTCCGACATCCTTTCTGGAGCCCTTGGAGCTGCGCGAGGTCATCACCGAACTTGCCGTGGATTTGGCGACCTTCCTGGATTGGGATATCGCCGAGACCGACGATGGGGGAGCCAGACCCAACCGGGCCCTGCAGAAGCGGGTGTGGGAAAAGTATCCTGGCTATTGAGGCCTCAGTCCTGTCGACGGTGCGCGATCCTGAGGCCTCGTGGCGAAGACGATGTTGTGCGTCTTGGGTTGTGTCGTAAAGCAGAGGACTATGGCCGGGGGCTGCCGCGCTATAGGAAGTTCGCAAGCCTATGGAGGAAGTTCTTTATGACCCCGAGACCTGAGCCGCCGTTTTCCGGCAGATAGCCTTTGAGGAAGTAGGTCTTGTGACGGCCTGAGTAGGCGAGGCCGCCCGTCTTAGGGTCATAGTGCCGGCGCACGACCGTAGGCGGTATGGCAAAGCGCAGCCCCCGCTGGCCTTGCAGGGCGGTCTTCATGAAATGGATCCAGACCGGCAGGGCCTCGCGGGCACCGGCCGCCCAATGCCCGAGGCTGTGATTGTCGTCATAGCCCACCCACACGGTCGTCACCACCTGCGGGTTGTAGCCTGTAAACCAGGCATTGCTCTCGTCGTTGGTGGTGCCGGTCTTGCCGGCGAGCGCCCGGCGATGAAGTATCTGGGCCGCGACCCCGGTGCCTTGGCGTATGACGCTTTCCATCATGCGTGTCATGAGGAAGGCGACCCCGGGCGGGATGGCGGTCTGGGTGTCGGGTTGGACTTTGTAGCCGAGCGCGCAGTCGCGCAGCGGGATATGCTGGCCGCTGGCTGTCTGGATGCGCGAGATGAGGTAGGGTCGGGGGAGGTTGCCGCCGTTTGCAAACACGGCGTAGCCGCGCGCGATCTGCATGGGCGTGTAATCACCGGAGCCCAGCACCATGGAGGGGACCTGTGGGATCTGCTGGGCCGGGAAACCGAAGCGGTGGACGTAGGATGCGGCAAAGGGGATGCCGATGTGCAGCAGCAGACGCACGCTCGGGACGTTATGGGAATCGGCAAGGTCTCGCCATACGGCGATCGGCGTGCGCGAAAAGGTATTACTGTAATTGGTCGGACGGTAGTCGGTGCCGTCGGCAAGGTGCACGGACAGCGGCGTGTCCTTGATGAGCGAGACGGGTGTGAGGTAATGATGGATGCCAGCGGCCTTCAAGGCCGGGCCGTCCATGGCGGCGGCGTAAACGAAGGGCTTGAAGCCCGAACCCGGCTGCCGATAGGCATAGAGCGCGCGATCGAAGTGACTCAGCTCATAGCTGTAGCCGCCGTTCAAGGCTAGGATCGCCCCGGTTTTGGTGTCGAGGGAGACGAGCGCCCCTTGGGCCTTGGGCACCACCGTAAGCTGCCAGCCGGCATTCGGGACACGCCGCCAAACGGCGGTTCCTGCCCATTGATGGTTGCCGTGGCCTGCGCCCGTGTCCGCGACATAATGGCGCAGCCATATGAGGTCGCCTGGTTTCAGGACCTGATCGACCGCGGAGGCCTGCGCGCCTTGTGGCGCAAGCCGCACCCAGGCGATGTCCTGTCCATCGAGGATCACGGTCCGCTGCCCCTCGAGGCGCACACGCGCCTCTTTGGCGTCGCTTGCCAGTACCACGCCCCAGCGCAGATTGGCCGGGTCGCGATCGGGGAGCGCGGACGGACGGTCGCCGGCCAGCGCCGATGCGAGCGCCTTGCCCTGCAAGTGGGCCACGGGCCCCGCCCAGTTCTTCGGGTCGAGGCTGTCCAAGCCCATGGCGTAGTTCTCGAGCCCCACGGCAAGACTCCGGTCTGCGGCACGCTGATCCTTGCGGGAGATCGTGGTGTAGACGCGCAAGCCTCGGCGATACGTGAAATTCGCCCCGAAGCGCTTGACGAGCCATTTGCGGATCCACTCGGTGGCATAGGGCGCGACATTATCCGTGGGCGCGTGGTAGCGCGTGCCCACGGATTGTGCCTCGGCCTCGATCATGGCGCGGTGGCTGATGTCATGGTCGGCGTACATCTGGTGCAGGACGTAATCACGGCGCTTGCGCGCAAGCTGCGGGTTCTTCACCGGGTTGAAGTACGAGGGTGCGGCGGGGAGCCCGGCCAAGGTCGCTTTTTGCGAGAGCGTAAGTTGCGAGACGTCCTTGCCATAGTAGGTGCGGGCCGCGGCCTCGACCCCATAGGCGCCCTGTCCGAGATAGATCTTGTTCAGATAGAGGTCGAGGATCTGCGCGCGCGTGAGCCGATCGGCGAGCTTGTAGGCGAGCAGGATCTCCGCCACCTTGCGCGCGATCGTTTTTTTGGGTGAGAGATAGAAATTCCGCGCGACCTGCTCGGTGATGGTGCTTGCCCCCTGTACGGGTGCCATGTGCAGGATGTCGACGAAGGCGGCGCGCAGGATGCCCGGGTAGCTCACCGGATAATACAGGGGGTTATGACTGTAAAACTCGCCGTTTTCAGCGGCGATGAAGGCCTCTTGGAGGTCCTTCGGAATCTTCTGGAGCGGCAGCGCGAAACGGATCTGCGGGCCTATGGCCTCAAGTAGTTCGCCGTTGGCCGCATAGATGCGCAGCGGCTGCTCGGGGTGCCAGTCCTCGAGGGCGCGCACGCGAGGGAGATGATCCCAGGTCCACCACGTCCAGGCGCCGATCGCGAGCAGACCGTTTCCCGCCACGATGGCGAGTGCAAGTAGCACCCAGAAGCGCCGTCCCGGGCGGGACGGTGGCCTGGACAACGACGAGGGTGGGGGCATCGACACGGGATAGGGCTCTGGGGCCGATTAATGGCGGCCCGGGCCCTGCGCGGCGCGGGTGGCCAGCAGCGGGTCGATGGGGGTCGAGATCATCATGGGCGTTAGGATATGACGAGAGGCTGGCGGGACGCAAAGGTCGGCCGACACGAGGCGCAGCGTATGGGAACCGCGGTCGGTCCTGTCAGCGGCGAAAGAGGTCCTGGGCGTCCGTCTTACGGCGGTGCTGCCGAATCGTCGCCTACAGGCGGCGCGGGGGCGGATTGAGGCGCTCGAAGAGATTGTCCATGCGGTGGCCTTGGGTGTCATAGGCGCGCACATGGAGGCGATGACGGCCGGGTACTATGACCACGAGACAGTCGCGGCGCGGGATCGCGGGGGGCTTCGCGAGCATGAAGGCGGGTCCCGGCCCGCAGGGGTTGTGTTGAAAGGCGGTGTCGAGGCGCGCCACGAAGGCTTGGGCGGCCGCACGCGATGCGCGCATCGACGCAAAGGGTCCGATGGGCCGTACGCGCAGCGCGGTGTCCAAGTGCCGGCGCACGGCCTGTTGCTCGACTACGATGTGGAAACTGAGGAGTGCGGCGATGAGGCCGTAGAGGGTGGCGCACCCAATCACGACGCGCGCGAAGCGGCGCGTGGCGGGACTCTCTGCCCCGCCGTCTGCGCTCAGGCGTGCACTGGGCCCTCCGGGCTGCGCGTTCATGGGGGCGCACCCGCTGCGCCGTCGCGGTTTCGCGTCTCGAAGCCGCCGCGGTAGGCCCAGTAGAGCAGCGCAATCCCGATCGGGATCATAGGGGCCGACAGGACCTGGCCCATATCGAGCCGTCCGAGCACGAAGCCAAGCTGAATGTCGGGTTGGCGCGTGTATTCGACTAGGAAGCGAAAGATCCCGTAGAAGAGGACGAAGAGGGCGCCGACCGCGCCGGTTGGCCGGCGCTTATGGCCGTAGATGGCGAGGATGAGGAGCAGCACTACCCCCTCCAGGAGAAACTCGTAGATCTGCGAGGGCTGGCGGGGCTCGGGGCCGCCTGCGGGAAAGACCACCGCCCACGGGAGGTGACTCACGCGCCCGAACAGCTGGTCGTTGATGAAGTTCGCAAGCCGCCCGAGGCCGAGCCCAATGGGCGCCGCCGGAGCGACGAAGTCGAGCACCGCCATGGTCGATCGCTTGTGTTTGCGGGCATAGACCCAGCAGCCGAGGATGACTCCTATGAGACCGCCGTGGAAGGACATGCCTCCTTCCCAGACCTTCAGAATATCGATGGGATGGCCGAGGTAGTAGGGCAGGTCATACCAGAGGATGTAGCCTAGGCGTCCCCCGGCAATGGCCCCCACCGAAAGATAGTATTCGAGATCAAGGACCTGCTCCTTGGTCCACTGCCGCTCGGTACGGCGCCCGCGCCGGATCAGCCAGATCGTCCCGATGACGAAGCTTATGATTTCCAGGAGGCCATACCAGTGAATCGGTATTGGGCCTATGTGAAATCCGACGGGGTTGATGTGGGGGTAGGCGAGCATGTGCTTCCATTCACGATCGCCCGAGGATGGCGAAAGCCGGGTTACGTGTCAAGGACGATCGGGCCCAGATCGAGCAGGTCTGCGGTGTTAGCCCCCGCCGCGCGGGTCGGGCGTGGTCTTCAGGCCTTCTGTGATGCGAAACGCCGTGCCCACCATCTTCGACAGATCGCCCATGTCGGCGGGCACGATCATGACGTTCGACTCCTTGGCGATCGCGCCCCATTGGCTTATGAAAGACTCGGCCACGCGCATAGCCATCGCTTGACGCGCGCTCTCGTCTTTCAGGCTATCGCCCACGAGCTTGAGGGACTCGGCAGTCGCCTTGGCCACGAGCAGGATCGCCTGCGCCTCACCCTGGGCGCGCAGGACCTGGGCCTGTCGCGCACCCTCGGCGCGGTTGATGGCCTGCTGCCTCTCCCCCTCCGAGACGTTGATGGCCTGCTGCTTGGCGCCCTCGGACGTGGCGATGGTGGCGCGCTTCTCGCGTTCGGCGGTGATCTGGAGCTCCATGGCGCGCACCACGTCTGTAGGCGGCGTGATGTCGCGGATCTCGTAGCGTAAGACCTTGAGACCCCAGGTCACCGCAGCGCGGTCGAGTTCCTGGACCACGGTCGCATTCAGTTCGGCGCGCTGCGACAGGACTTCGTCCAAGGCGCGCTTGCCGACATCGGCGCGCAGGATCGTTTGTGCGAGCTGGATCATGGCCGTGGTCGGGTTGGTAGTCCCGTAGGCCGCGGCTTTGGGGTCCGTAATCTGCAGATACAAGACCCCGTCGATCGCGATCTGGGTGTTGTCCTTGGTGATACAGACCTGCTTTTGGACATCGATCGGCGTCTCGCGCAGATCGAACCGATACGCGACTCGGTCGATCAGAGGGAAAATGATATTGAGTCCGGGTTGCAAAATGTCATGGAAACGACCGAGCCGCTCGAGCACGAAGGCGCGCTGCTGGGGGACGACCCGTATACCTTTGACTACGATGAATAGTGCGATGAGCGCTAGAATCACCAGAATGACGATGCCTGCTCCCATAACCCCCCCTTAAAGTTGCTTTGTTATTGTCGTATCGAGGCCCGCGCCTTAGGTGGCGCCAGCAGGAGATCATTGCCGTCGCGGTGGACGATAGTCAGAAGATCGCCGGGGGAGACGGTCGCATCGCGATAACCCTCGGCGAGGCGCGCAGTCCAGGTACTGTTGCGGTAGCTGACCCGTAGACCCTCGGGCGCAACGGATTCCACCCGCACGAGGTGTCCGGCATCGGGGTCGTTCAGTCCCTTGGAGTCGCGCGTCGGTCGCGACAGGCGTTTGCGCACGGCATGGGCCGCCGGCAGCCCCGCGGCCGCGCCGAGGCCGACCGTAGCGAGTGCCCACGAGGGGTTCGCTCCGGCGAGCGCCACTGCACTGCCCGCCGCCAGGGCCAGCGCCACGGCGATCAGATAAAAGGTCATGGACGAGAGCTCGATGGCTAAGGCCATCGCTGCCAAGACCGCCAATGCGATGCCCGTCTTCACGCTGTCCTCCGAGTTGCTGCCATTAGCGTAGGCGCTCATGGCGATCGGCGCCAGTATGATGTTTGGGGGCCAAGGGCGCGATCCGGGGAAATCACGGTGGCTATGATCGCGATCAAGTTCTGCCCGAGTTCTCGCTATCTCCTCGCGGGATCGCCCAACGGTGGGAGGCGGAAGCGCCCTTAGGGGGGCTTGGGGGTGTCCGGCCATAGGTCTTCTTCGGGCATGGGCCGCGCGAAAAGGTAGCCCTGCCCCCAGGCGCAGCCCATAGCGAGGAGGATGTGCTTTTGTTCGGTGGTCTCTATACCCTCGGCCACCGTATCGATGCCAAAGGCCTCGGCTGCGTTGACCATGCTCTGTACGAGGACACGGTCGGCGGGGTCCGTGCCAAGGCCCGCTATGAAGGTGCGGTCGATTTTGATGCTGTCGACGGGAAGCGATCGCAGGTGCTGGAGCGAAGCGTAGCCGGTCCCGAAGTCGTCGAGCGCAACGGAGATGCCGAGCGCGCGACAGCCCATGATCAGGGCGCGCGCCGATTCAATGTCCTGGATGGCGCTCCACTCAACAAGCTCGATGCCGAGGTAGCTTGGGTCGATCGGCGAGGGGGAGGCGGCCAGCATACGTTCTAGCGTCTCGCAGAATTGGTGATTGTCGACCGACGATGCCGAGAGATTGATCTGCAGCTTCTTGAATATCCCCTTGCTCTGCCAGCGTGCCAGTATCTTCAAGGCTTCGCTTAGGACCCAGGCATCGAGTTTTAGACTGTTATAGCCGTGTTCGAGGGCGGCCATGAACTGCGGCGGCGCGAGCAGGCCGCGTGTCGGGTGGCGCCAGCGGATCAGGGCCTCGGCGGAGACCATGTCCCCAGTCGCGATTGCGACTATGGGTTGGAAGTAGAGGACCATCTCCTTTTGTTCCAGGGCCTTGCCGAATTCGACGATGAGATCGCTCTCGTTGGCCGCGGCACGCGCCATGGCACGCGTGAAAAGCAGCCCCTTGTTGCCGCCGCCACGCTTGGCCTCGTACATGGCGGTATCGGCGTGGTGCAGGAGCGATTGGTCATCGCTGTCGTCGACCGGGTACACGGTGTAGCCGAGGCTGATGCCGACTGTGATTTGCAGGGCAGCGGAGCCCCAGCGGATTCGGAGGGTCTGGCGTATGCGCCGGATGACGGTCTCGACGTCGGTGTAGCAGCGGACGTCTTCCAGGATGAGGGCGAACTCGTCGCCGCCGAGTCGCGAGAGGGTGTCACCTGTGCGGATTAGATCCAGCACCCGATTCTTGACCTCGACGAGCAGGGCGTCACCCATAAGGTGGCCCAGTTTATCGTTGATGATCTTGAAGTTGTCGATATCGAAAGTGATGAGGCCCATAAGCCGCTCGCGCCTTATGGCCATGCCCATGGCATGATTAATCTGGTCGAAGAAGAGGGTGCGGTTGGCGGCCCCCGTGAGGGGATCGTGGGTGGCGAGATCGAGCAGTCGTTGCTCCGTCCGGTAGCGGTGCAGGGCGCTGGCGACGAAGTCCGAGACGATGTTTATGAAAGCGAGATCGGTTTCGGCGGGTGGTCGTTGCGGGGCGTGGAACCAGGATATGGCGAGGACCCCCAGTACCTCGTCCTGGGCTATGACGGGGATGCAGAGGCTCGCCTTCAAGCCTGCCTGGACGAATTCGGGCAGGGCGTAGGCGCTGCCCGCATAGTCGGCTACAAAGATCGGTTGACGCGTGCCTAGCGCCGCGCCTGCGGCGCCTAAGCTGTCATGAAAGGAGTAGCCGCCAAGCGACTTATGCAGTGTGGGCACGCCATGAAAAAATCGGTAGCGCAGCCTGCCCTGTTCTTCCCGCACCATGAGCGCTGCGCCATCCGCGCCCAGCCGGTCCGCCAATCCTTCGGCCGCGACACGAAAGAATCGGCTGACATCGAGCTCGCGCGCCAGGCGATGCAAGAATTCTATTTCAGTAGACCCAGTGTCGCCTTGATTCACGGCACTCGCCCCTTCGCCTGTTCCGGGTGGGCGTTTCACCCGATTCCGGTCTTCCCTACCCCCAATGTCTCTTGGGGCGTCGTTTTTTATGATTGTGCCGGCGTCTCAACGCGCGCCTTTGTGATACCGCTTTCTCGCCATCCCCAGCCTATCGTCGGCCACGCTACTCCCCGCAAGTGCAGGCCAAGACACCCGCGCTCGCGCCTTCCGGCCGCGCGAGAGATGGCGTTGACGTATCCAGTTCATGGCAGTCGGGGCGATTTGCGCCTGCGCCCTCATTTTTTGTAGAGGTGCAGGGGGGTGGCAAGCCCTTACTTTGGCCACCCGTATCCAGGATGCACTGTCGAGGCTCTTATGGCTAGCCCTGTCGTCGCGGGTTCAGTGGCCTGAGTCGTCCCACGCTTGGCTGAGGGAGGCTTGACAGGAGGGTTATCGATCGATAACCATAAAGGCCGTGGCGGATATTCAAGATATCGATTTCCTCGTGCATCCCGGTGACGCGCCGTCCAAGCGTGAGATCGTGCGCGTAGCGCTCACGCTCTTTGTGCGTGATGGCCTCTGTGCGGCCAGCTTACGGGACATCGCCGCGGCGAGCGCTTATAGCAGTACGGTCCTTTATAAGTTCTTTGAGAGCAAGGAGGCCTTGGCGCGCTATCTCTTCGAGCGCTGCTATGGGCTCGTGGCGGGGCGTCTGCGGGCCGCCATAAAGCCGGAGTACGGGTTCCACGCCAACTTGCGATCACTGGTGGAGGCTTCGGGAGGGCTCTTGGCCACACAGCCCGAGGCCGTGCTGTATGTAAGCGAGCAGGTGCGGCTGATGTGGCCCGGGGTAGCCGAGCGTCTGCGTCCACACTCCGTGGTGCGACTCTTGACGGGTCTCTTCCAGCAGGGGGTAGACGAAGGCGTGATCGGGGATGCGCGCGAAATCCCTTATCTGATCGCCGTGCTCGTGGGGTCGCTTAGTCAGTACGCGAAGTTGCGCTACTTCGGAGAGTTCAGCGGGGCACCACGGGAGGACGCCGCCTTCCTTGGTCGGATTGTGGAACGGCTCGTCGCAGGACATGGGGCTGCGGGATCGACTGAGTCGCCTCCTAAAGTGCAATAGCGTCCCGATAGGGGCCGGGGGCAACAAAAACAAAGCCCCGGTCACGACCGGGGTGTGGCTTGCGCGTAGGGGCGAGCGGTGGGCTTGATGTGCCTACGTTCCGTGGCCGCGGGAAGCCAAAAAAATTTGGCGGTCAGGTTATCAATTGTTTACCAAAGGCCATTTCCCGATCGGGCGTGGCACTACAAAAAAGGAGATTACGTCATGAGCGTTCGTATCTATCCCATCAGCACGGGCCAAGTGCGCGTGAAAAACAGCCAACTCCTCCGCGCGTTTGGCGGGCCGTGGCGGGTGATGGGCGACCCCCATTGGAGCGACTGGCTTCCCATCCACGCTTGGCTTATCGACCATCCCGAGGGCCCGATCCTCGTCGACAGCGGCGAGACTTGCCGGGCATGCACTGCGGGATATTTCCCCCGCTGGCATCCGTACTATCGCAGGTCCGCTGACTTCGCTATCACCGCCGACGATGAGGTGGGGCCGGCGCTTATGCGGCTTGGTCTGCGCGTGGCAGATGTGCGGAAGGTCTTGCTGACCCATCTCCATACCGATCACGCCGGGGGGCTGCACCACCTGCGCGCCAGCGCAGTTTATGTATCGGCCGAGGAATGGCGGGTTGCTCAAGGCGTGGGGGGAGCACTGCGCGGCTATCTCGCGCACCGCTGGCCGCAGGGCTTCGCGCCACGCTTCTATGACTTCTCGGGGCCGCCCTTGGGACCCTTCCCTCGGACCTGCGCCATCACACAGGCAGGCGACGTCATCGTCGTTCCGACCCCTGGGCATACGTCTGGGCAC
>NZ_JBTRWP010000050.1:0-19395 GCF_054609335.1 Acidiferrobacter sp.
GGACCGTATGGCTCACCGAGCATCACTTCATGCCCCAGTACGGACATAGCTCGGCGCCCGATCTCTTCCTGGCCGCCGCCTCACAGAGAACGCAGCGCATCCGTTTAGGCCATGGCATCGTGCCGCTACCCTACCACCACCCCCTGCATGTGGCTGAACGCGCAGCGACCCTCGACATTCTTTGTGGGGGACGGCTCGAGCTTGGGGTCGGCCGCGGCTTCTCGCCCAAGGAATATGAGACCTTTGGCATACGCACCGAAGACAGCCGTGGGCTCGTGGACGAAGGCCTGGAGATTCTGATCAAAGCGCTCACCGATCCCGGACCGATCGATTTCGCAGGGCAACATTTTCGGTTCGCCGATATCGCCGTGCGTCCGCGTCCGATCCAGACACCCCACCCGCCGCTGTGGATGGCGGCGGTGAGCCCGGAGAGCTTCGAGCTTGCCGCCCGCCTGGGCCTCGGGGTGCTCGCCGGCCCCTTCAAACCCTGGTTCATGGTCAAGGAAGACATCCGCCGTTACCGTGCCGCTTACGCCAAACACCACGGCCCGCATCCCCTACGACTGCCGCGCGTCGGAATGACGCTTGGGATCTTTTGTCTTGCCGACGGCCGGCAAGCCCGCGCCATTGCTCGCACCAATATCACCTGGTTTTATCGTGAGCTCTTGCGGCTCACCGCCCCGCTCTTGTCACGACTGCAGGATGGTTATGAGTATTATCGAAGGTTCGGGGCGCTCGCGCCCTTATTGAAGGGCGGCGTCAACCTCCCCATCCTGGAGCGGCTTGGCATGGTGGTGGCGGGCGACCCGGAACACTGCCGTAAGCGCCTGCGCGCTTACGCAGACGCCGGGGTCGATCACCTGCTCTGCGCGGTGGGCGCGGGAGCAAGCGCGACCGAGCAAAACCGCCAAGCCCTCACCCTTTTAAACGAGGAGGTCCTGCCGGCCTTCCCATCGTGCGCGTCCTGATCACAGGCGCGGCCGGCTGTCTCGGGCGTGTCCTCACCCTTAAGCTCCTCGCTGACGCACGCGTGAGCGCAGTGATCGCCCACGATCGCAAGCCTTTACGCCTCGGTCACCCCAAGCTTCGGGCCCTCGTCGGCGATATCCGTGATCCGGCGGTGGGTCACGCCGCGCGCGAAGTCGATGCCGTAGTCCATATGGCCTTCGTTGTCATCGAAAGCGCGCTTGGCCGCGAGCGCCGCAATCGCACCCTGGCCCGGGCCATCAACCTGGGTGGGACCCAGGCCTTGCTCGATGCCCTGGATCCTAAGACGCGCTTGGTCCATCTTTCGAGCGCCTCGGTCTACGGGACGAGCCGCGACCCCCTCACCGAAGCGGCCGAGATGAAGCCCCTGCCGGGCTTTCGGTATGCCGAGGACAAGGTGCTTGCCGAAGAACTCGTCATGGCGGCCGAGAGGGACGGACTCTCCGCCCTGCGGTTACGCCCCCACATCATCCTCGGGGCCCACGCTCAGCCCTTCCTACGGGGGGCCTTGCGCCTGCCCATCTACCCGCGCCTGCCACCGCCGGCCCCGCCCCTGCAGGTCGTCCATGAACAGGATGTCGCAGCAGCGATCGTGGCGGCACTCTTCTGCGAGGCCACCGGGGCCATCCATCTGGCCTGCGAAGACCAGATGTCCTTCGAGGCCATGCAACGCCATCTGCACCGCTACGCCTTGGCGGTCAGTCCCCAAGTTGCGCAGACGGCCGCGCGGTTCGCGTTCCGTTACCTCGGTATCGGCCCGGATCCTTCGTGGAGCGCCGGACTCGCCTGCCCCCTGGTACTCGACAGTGCGCGCGCACGCACAGTGCTCGGCTGGCGTCCGCGCTTCCCGAGGATTGCGGATGTCTTGAACGACACGTTCAGACGCACGGAGAGGACGCCCGGCCCGCCGGAAAGATAAGCTGGGAAGACCAGGGTCTCGCTATTCGCCGAGATTCAAAAGCCGCCCATGGACGCGGGCATCGCGGAAGGTGCGCAGGAAGATCCCGAGACCCAAAGCCAGATAGACGGCGTTGAGCGCCGCCGCCTCCCAGAGTGAGCGGACCAAGACCACATGATGGAAGAGGAATCCGCGCATCGCCTCGAAGACGTAGCTTGCAGGCAAGGCATGGGCCACGATCTGCAGGGGGCGCGGAAGGACCGAGATCGGGTAATAGATGCCGCTCAAAGGCGCGATCGCGAAGATCGCGGCCCACGCCAGATTCTCGGCCCCGAGGCCATAGCGCAGCACGAGGCCCGCGACCACAAGCCCGATCGCCCAACCCATGACAATGAGATTCATAAAGAGCGCGACCAGCACAAAGCCCATCTGCCAGATCGGAAAGTGGTAGAACCAATAGGCGAAGAGTGCCGCCATGCCGCTGCCGATAAGGGTGCGCAAGAGACTGATAATGAAAAGTGCGCCCGCGAGCTCGTGGGCCCGCAGGGGGCTTGCGAACAGGTGGCCCAGGTTGCGCGAGTAGAGCTCCTCGAAGAACACGACCGAGACCCCGAGCTGGCCGCGAAACATGACATCCCATAAGAGCGCTGCGGCCAGAAGCACGCCCGAGGCCTGCGCCAGATAGCTGCTATGGCGCACCAGATATTCACTCAGAAAGCCCCAGAGAATGATCTGCATGGTCGGCCAATAGGCAAGCTCGATGATCCGAGGCCACGACCCCTTCAGGAGATAGACGTAGCGCTCGATCATGGCCCCCATGCGCCTCAGACTTCCACTGCGCGTCTCCGTCATAGTCGCGACCGCCCGCGTGCCATATCCAAGAACACCTCCTCGAGAGTGTCACGACCGTACTTGCCGATCAGATCCGCCGGCGCCCCCCGATCGAAGATCCGACCGTGACGCAGCATGATCACCTCGTCGCAGAGCCGCTCCACCTCCAGCATATTATGCGAGGCCAGCACCACCCCGGCACCGCTCGTCTGCTGGTAATCGCGCAGATACGTCCGCAGCCGGTCCGCGGTATCCGGGTCGAGCGAGGCCGTGGGCTCGTCCAGGAGCAGGAGTTGCGGGCGATTGATGAGGGCCTTGGCGAAGGACGCACGGGTCTTTTGTCCCGCCGAAAGCCGGCCGTAAGGGCGGTCCAGCAGACCTTCCAGATCCAGGTCGCGGGCGAGCTCGCGAATACGGGACGCCGCCTTGCGTACGCCATAGAGGCCGGCATAGACCCGCAGATTCTGGTGGACGGTCAGGCGATGCGGCAGGTCCACGTAGGGTGAGGAGAAATTGATCCGGGGCAAGACGCGATAGCGGTGACGCAGGAGATCCTCGCCCAAGACCCGGATCGAGCCCGTAGTCGGCAAAAGCAGCCCCATCAGTATCGCAAGCGTGGTCGTCTTGCCGGCGCCATTGCCCCCCAAAAGCCCGAGCACCCGGCCGCAGTCGAGATCAAAACTCAAAGACGCGACGGCGGTGACGGTCCCGTAGCGCTTGCTCAAATCCGTCACCGCGATGGCGGTGGACTCGCTCAATGGTCGACGCCCAGGGCTTGGGCCAAGGCGCGCAGACGCAGGCCCGCGCCCGTATCCGCCTTGCACGCGGCGGCTACCGCGGCATGGTAACCGGCCAGGAACTCTGGCAGAGCGCGTGCGAGGATGGGTTTCCTAAGGCGCGAGACGCGGGCGAGCTCCCAGTGGGCGGCAAGACCACGATGCGGGTCGGCGCTACACACCCGCGCCGCCCACACCCGCGTCCCCGCCTCCTCCTCGTGGGCGCGCACGGCGAGACAAAAGGCCTCGCGCCCGGCTCCGATGCCGACGAACGGACCCCGGTACTCGACCTCGAGGGCCGGTGCAATCTGGGCCAAGATGCGGTCAAGTCGCGCCAAGGC
Source organism: Acidiferrobacter sp. (assembly GCF_054609335.1). Classification (NCBI taxonomy): domain Bacteria; kingdom Pseudomonadati; phylum Pseudomonadota; class Gammaproteobacteria; order Acidiferrobacterales; family Acidiferrobacteraceae; genus Acidiferrobacter; species Acidiferrobacter sp. The sequence goes on from NZ_JBTRWP010000050.1 coordinate 3,834, forward strand.
GTCATCCAGGGCCTTGTCCGGCCGTCGGTCGGGACCCTGGGCGTGATCCCGCAACACCACAAGAAATGCTTCCACAACACCCCCACGATTAAGCGGGCCATTATAGTCTTTTTGCGGGATCGTGGGCGTGGGGCCGCCATTTTTCGCTATAATGCGCGCAATGACCCGTCATCGCCCCTTACGCCCCGACCCGGCACCCGACGCCCTGATCACACTCGGCCGGCGGGTCCTCGCCCTCGAAGCCGAGACCCTGTCAGTCCTCGCTCAGGGGCTCGACCAATCCTTCGCGGAGGCCTGCCGGCTCCTGTTTTCCTGTCGCGGCCGCGTGGTTGTAGTCGGAATGGGCAAATCGGGGCACATCGGTGGCAAGATCGCGGCCACCCTCGCCAGCACCGGCACGCCGGCCTTCTTCGTGCACCCGGGCGAGGCGAGTCACGGCGACCTTGGCATGATCACCCCCGAGGATGTGGTGCTCGCCATCTCCCACTCCGGAGAGACCGCCGAAATCCTCACAATATTACCCATCATAAAGCGCATGGGCGTCCGGCTTCTGGCGTTGACCGGCGCCCCTGGTTCGAGTCTCGCGCGCCAGGCCGATGTCCATCTCCTGGTGGCGGTGGCCAAAGAGGCCTGCCCGCTCGACCTCGCGCCGACTGCGAGCACGACCGCGGCACTTGCCATGGGCGACGCGCTCGCCATCGCCCTCTATGAGACGCACGGCTTTACCCCGGAAGACTTCGCGCGATCCCATCCGGGAGGGCGTCTCGGGCGGCGCCTGCTCGTGTACATAGCCGACATCATGCATACTGGCGAACGGATACCGCAGGTCTCGGCAAGCGCCTCCTTGCAGGAGGCCCTCCTGGAAATGAGCGGTAAAGGGCTTGGCATGACCGCCGTGGTCGATGCCGACAAGCGGCTTTGCGGCATCTTCACAGACGGCGATCTGCGCCGCGCCTTGAATCGCGGCGTCGACGTCTATAAAGCGCGGATCGACGAGGTCATGACGCGCAACCCGAAAACCGCCCAGGCCGATCACTTGGCGGCGGAGCTTGTTCCGACGATGCGCGCGCACAACATCAGCGGGCTTTTCGTCGTGGACGGCGACCATAGGATCGTGGGGGCGCTCAATATGCACGACCTTTTGCAGGCGGGCGTTGTATGAAGGACGCCACCACAGACGGGGGTGGCCGTGCCGCGGAGGTCATCGCGCGGGCGAAGGCCGTCCGTCTGCTCCTGCTCGATGTCGACGGCGTACTCACCGACGGGCGACTTTTCCTGAGCGATTCCGGCGAGGAATTCAAGGCCTTCCACAGCCGCGACGGACACGGCATCAAGATGCTGATCGCAAGCGGGGTACGCGTGGGCTTGGTCACGGGCCGCACCTCGCGCGTCGTCCAGCGCCGCGCGGACGATCTCGGTATCACACTCCTGATCCAAGGGTGTCATGACAAACGCGCGGCAGTGAACGGCCTGCTGGCCGACGAGGCGCTGGCGGCGGCCGAGGCCGCATTCATGGGGGATGACGTCATCGATCTGCCGGCCATGGAAGCCGTGGGTCTTGCGATCGCCGTGGCCGACGCCCACCCGCTTGTGCGCTCCCACGCGCACTGGGTCACGGAGCAGAAAGGGGGGTGCGGGGCGGTGCGTGAGCTCTGCGAACTCATCATGCGCGCCCACGGGACGCTGGATGCACAACTGGGGCGTGCCTATCAGGGCGAGTGTTCATGGGCCGGTGGCTGAGCCGCTTCCTGGTGCTGGCCGGGCTCTTACTCTTCTCCGGCCTCTTCTGGTGGCTTCCGGAGGCCCTCGTGCGACCGGCCCTGAACTTGACCAACATTGCCCCCGCGCGCCCCGACTACTACATCAACCATGCCGAGCTCACCGCCATGAATCGTCATGGCCGCCCGCGCTTCATCCTGACGGCGGAACGGCTGGTGCATTTCTCCCGCGGCAAACGCACCCTGCTCATAGAGCCGCGTCTTACGCAATTTGGCAAACACACGGTGACCACCACCATCGCCCGCAAGGGCTACGTGTCGCCACATGGCCACATCTTGATCATGCGCGGCGGCGTGCGCGTCTTCCGTGGGGCCACAAAGGGGATGGGGGCGGCCGACGTGCGCACGCACACCCTCACAGTCCACCTCACGCGCTCATGAAGACCTCCCTCGCAGCCCTGTTCGCGATGGGCGCCCTTTGCGCCACAGCCGATGCGCATGTCCGCCAACTCGCGCAGCCCGTGAGCGTGCGCGCCGACAGCATCCAGGTCGATGAGCGCACCGGGCTTAGCACCTACCGCGGGCATGTGCGTATTGTACAAAACGGCATCACGGTTCGCGCCGATGTGGTCCGTGTGCGTTCGGTGCGCGGCAAGCTCTTCTGGATACACGCGCACGGGGCGCCCTTGCACATGGAGGACCAGAAGACACACGGGCTTCCGCTTTTTGGCACCGCGCGCACCATGGATTTCGAGGCCGCCTCGGACGAGGTCACGTTGACGGGTGCTGTGGTCTTTCGGCAGGGCGTCAACGTCCTGCACGGCCATATCGTGCATTACTACGTGCGGTCGCAACGCATAACGGCGGTGCGCGGTCGCCAAAGGGTACGGGCGCGCATCGTCCCTCACACGCACAAACCCTCATCGGGGCCGAAGCCGTGAGTGCGCTCGTGGCGACCCATCTGTCCAAGACCTACAAGGGCCGGCAGGTCGTCAAGGACGTGAGCCTCGCCGTGAACGCGGGCGAGGTCGTGGGCCTGCTCGGACCCAACGGCGCCGGAAAGACCACCTGCTTCTATATGATGATCGGGCTCGTCCGCAAAGATCAGGGGCGGATACTCCTGGACGACACTGATATCGGAGACGCGCCCATGCACAAGCGCGCCAAGCTGGGCGTGGGCTATCTCCCGCAAGAGGCCTCGGTGTTCCGCAAGCTCACGGTCGAGGACAACATCCTCGCCATACTCGAGACCGTGGACGGCCTGGACGACGCCTCCCGCAAGGCCCGACTGGAGGAACTGCTCCAGGACCTGCACATCGCAGATCGGCGCAAGACCCTCGGTATGAGCCTGTCGGGTGGCGAACGACGGCGCGTCGAGATCGCCCGGGCGCTCGCCACCAAACCGCGCTTCATGCTGCTCGATGAACCCTTCGCCGGCGTCGACCCGATCTCGGTCATCGACATCCAGGCCCACATATCCCACCTACGGGAACTCGGTATCGGGGTTCTTATTACCGACCATAATGTGCGCGAGACGCTCAAAATCTGCGATCGCGCCTATATTATCAATGACGGCCACGTCCTGGCCTCCGGGGACCCGGCTTCGGTCCTTGCCAACTCGGATGTCAGACGCGTCTATCTCGGCGAGAGCTTCGTCCTCTAGGTCGCTGTTCTGGAATTGGCAGGAATGGACTAAACTAGATTCCAGGCACCCTATGAAGCAGACACTCGACCTAAGAATTGGGCAACACCTCACGATAACGCCCCAGCTGCAGCAGGCGATCCGTCTGCTGCAGCTGTCGTCGATAGAGCTGGAGCAGGAAATACGCGAAATCCTCGAGAAGAACCCCCTCCTCGAGGAAAGCGAGCATGCCGATGGCGAGGAGGCGACTGCAGCCGAAGAGCCCGCTGAGGCCTCCCCGGACGGGCCCGCGGACCCAGCCGATGGGGAGGGTGAAGGGGATCCGGCCGAGCTCGACTGGGAGGGCGGTCTCGAGATTGGCACCTCGAGCGCAGGAAGCGGCGACGAAGACGGCGACACGAACTTCGAGGCGCGTAACAGCCACCCGACCAGCCTCCGAGATCACCTCCTCTGGCAGCTCCAAATGACGCCGTTTACGGATCGCGACCGGCTGATCGCGATCGCTATCATCGATGCCGTGGACGACGACGGATATTTCGTGGGTGACGTAGAGGATATCCTCGCAACCCTCCCTGATCTCGAGATCAGCGGAGACGAGGTGGAAGCGGTCTTGCACCACGTCCAAAACTTCGACCCGGTCGGGGTCGCGGCCCGCAATCTTGGGGAGTGTCTGGACCTCCAGCTGCGCCGCCTGGACCCGGCCACACCCTATCGGGACGCCGCGCGGATACTCACCGACCCGACCCATCTAAAGCTCCTTGGGCAACGCGACTTCAAGGAGATCAAGCGCCTCACACGGTTCGACTCAGAGACGCTGGCGCAGGCCATGGCCCTGCTCAAGGGCATGAATCCGCGGCCCGGATCGCTGGTGTCGACCTCACCCAGCACTTATGTCGTGCCTGAGATCCTGGTGAAAAAACGACGGGGCAGCTGGCGCGCGGACTTGAATGTCGCGGCCATGCCAAGATTGCGCATCAACAGTCAGTACGAGCGCCTGATCCAACGCGGCCGGGGGTCGGCGCAAGATCGTTTTCTGCACGACCACCTCCAGGAGGCACGCTGGTTCCTGAAAAGCCTGCAAAGCCGCAACGAGACCCTCCTCAAGGTGGCGCGCGTGATCGTCGACCGCCAGCGCGGATTCTTCGACCACGGGCCGGAGGCCATGCGGCCCTTGGTCTTGCACGACGTGGCAGGCGAGGTCGGGATGCATGAATCCACGGTCTCGCGGGTCACCACCAATAAGTACATGATGACGCCACGCGGTATTTTCGAGCTCAAGTACTTCTTCTCGAGCCACGTAGGCACGGCGGATGGCGGGACCTGCTCGGCGACCGCCATCCGATCCCTCATTCGCAAGATCGTGGAGACCGAACCGCCGGACAGACCGATCAGCGACAGCAAGATCGCCGATATGCTTTTGGAGCAAGGCATCAATATCGCAAGGAGAACGATCGCCAAATACCGGGAGTCGCTCAACATCCCCCCGTCCAGTCAACGCAAATCGCTTGTCTAAGCCAAACATAAAGGGGAATCCTATGGATATCACGGTCAGCGGACAGCAAATTGAGATCACCGCCCCGTTACGCGATTATGCCCTCGAAAAGGTGGGGCGCATCCAACGGCACTTCGACCACGCCATCGCTGCGGATGTCGTCTTACATGTAGAGAAAAAGCGCTACAGCGCGGAGGCCAACATCCGGGCCAAAGGCGCCATCATCCACGCCGATGCCGTCGGCGCGGACATGTACGCCGCCATCGACCTGCTCACGGACAAGTTGGACCGACAAGTGCTCCGCCATAAAGAGAAGGTGATGGACCAGCACAGGCCTGGATAGGTGCGCCGGACGTCCGGGTCCGGCCGCTGGCGCCTCGCTCGCAGAAGCGCGGGGTTATATACTGAAAGGATAAGGGGCCGACGCGGGCCTTCGCGACCATGGGCCGCTTAAGGCCTTGCGCCGGGCGAATAGCGGACGGACGAGTGGGTGCCATGAGTACCATACTGACTGCCCAAGACGTATACGACGCGCAGCGCGAGACGCTGAAGCTTGCGTGGGAATCCGGCAAGGCGGGGGCAAACCGCCTACTGGAGCTCGCCACTGCCCGATTTCCGGGCATGGCGCTCGTGGGACACCTGAATTTCGTCCACCCCAACCGCGTGCAGGTGATCGGCGTGAACGAAACCGCCTACCTCTACGAGCACATCACGCCCGAGGCACGCAAACTCGCCTTGGGCGAACTGTTCAGTTCGCCTTCGTCGGCCATCGTCATCGTGGCGAACGGCCAGACGATTCCCAAGGAAATGCATGAGGCCGCGGACGCCATGTCCATGCCGCTCTTTAGCTCAGCGCTACCGAGCCCACGCGTCATCCACGACCTCCAGTTCTACCTGGCGCGCGCGCTCGCCGAACGCGAGATCCTCCATGGCGTATTCATGGAGGTCATGGGGCTCGGCGTGTTCCTCACCGGCGAAAGCGGTATCGGAAAAAGCGAACTCGCGCTCGAGCTTCTAAGCCGCGGCCACCGACTGATCGCCGATGACGCCTGTGAATTCTTTCGGATCGGCCCCGATGCCCTCCAGGGGCGCTGCCCGGACATGCTGTGCGATTTTCTGGAGGTCCGCGGGCTTGGCATCTTGAACATCCGCGCCATGTTCGGCGAGACCGCCGTGCGTCATGAAAAGACCCTGCACCTCATCGTGCGACTCAAAGACTACGCCACCCATGCCCAATCGGAGATCGATAGGCTGCAAGCGGAGCAAAAGACCCGATCCATATTGGGCATAGAGGTCGCTGAGGTGGCGCTCTTCGTGGCCCCAGGACGTAACCTCGCGGTGCTCGTGGAGGTCGCAACCCGCGGTCATATCCTGCGACGCCGAGGCATCAATGCCCTCGAGGACTTCATGCGCCGACAAAGCCTGGCTATGAAATCTCCATGAGCTTCATCATCATAAGCGGCCTGTCAGGCTCCGGAAAGAGTATCGCGCTCCAGGCCCTGGAAGACGTCGGCTTCTACTGCATCGACAACCTTCCGGCGGCGCTCTTGCCGCATTTCGCACAACAAATGAATACCATGCGGGCGGAATTTTCCGACATCGCAATCGGCATCGACGCCCGTAACCGCCTTTTCCTTGACGCCGCCCCCATGAATCTGGAGAAGCTCCGCGCGCTCGGCGTCGATTACCGAATCATCTTTCTGGAGGCCGAAGAGGCGGTGCTCATGAAGCGGTTCAAGGAGACGCGTCGCAGGCATCCCTTGACCGACAACAAGACCCCACTCCTCGAAAGCATACGGCTTGAGAAGGCCCTGCTCGAACCGCTGTCATCGTCCTGTACCCGACGCATCGATACCACGCACACAAGCGCGCAGCAGCTGCGCCAGCTGGTCTACGAATTCGCGCGCGGCGCGAGCACCCAAGGCATTACGCTGCTCTTCGAGTCCTTCGGCTTCAAGCACGGCACACCGCTCGATGCCGATTACGTCTTCGACGTCCGCTGTCTCCCCAACCCGTATTGGGAACAGGGCCTGCGCGGACTCACCGGCCGCGACCCGGCGGTGGCGGCCTTCCTCGAGCATCACTCGGAGGTCGCGGCAATGCAGGAACATATCGGCGACTTCCTTGCGCGGTGGCTACCAGGCTTCGAGCGGGAAAACCGCAGCTATCTGACGGTGGCGATCGGCTGCACGGGGGGCCAGCATCGCTCGGTGTATCTGGCCGAAAGGCTCGCCGCCCATTTTCGCAAACAAGGCGTCAATACCCAGATTCGACACCGGGAACTGACCGAGGGCCTGTCGGCGGCGGCATCTTGAGTGCGGCGGGCCTCGAGGTTCATAGCCGGCCCTTCGGCGCGACCGCATAGGGCGAGGACGGACAGGGGTGTACAGAACAGGAACGGAGGGCATTGGGTTTCATGATAGGATTGCTAGTATTGGCGCAAAAGGATGTCGCCTTCGGCCTCCTCGAGGCAGTGGATCACGTCCTGGGCCAGCGGCCGCCCGCGTTGGCGACCTTTCCCGTACATTACGAAACGCCGCCGGATGAGCTCGGGGTCGCGCTCGCCAAGGCGATCCGGACCATCGACCAAGGCGACGGCGTCCTGATTCTGGCGGATATCTATGGGGCCACCCACATCAATGTGGCGTGCCGACTGCTCGCGCGCCATAGGGTGGAGCTCGTGACCGGACTCAACCTCCCGATGCTGATCCGGGTATTGAACTATCGCGATCTCCCGCTCGACGAGCTCATAGTTAAAGCCTTGAGCGGCGGCATGGAAGGGATCGTCTGTGCAACGGAATTTTGCCTCTTGGATAACGCCAGACATGAAGTGCGTTGAAGTCATCGTCATCAACAAGCTCGGCATGCACGCCCGAGCATCGGCAAAGCTCGTAAGCCTCGCATCCTCCTTCGCGTCAACCATTACCGTGACCCGCGATGGTCGCAGCGTAAACGCGAAGAGCATCATGGGCATCATGATGCTGGCGGCCGGCCAAGGCTCCACGCTCAAGATCTGCGCTGAAGGTCCCGACGAGGCCGAGGCAGGCGTGGCGCTTAGCCGATTGATCGAACATAGGTTTGGGGAAGAGTCCTGATGCTCGCGCTTCACGGAAAGGGCGTAAGTAATGGGATTGCGATAGGCCGCGCCTACGTTTTGAAGCGCGAGCGCCTGAAGATCCCGGAATATGTGGTGCCTGTTCCATTCGTGGAAGACGAAGTGAGCCGCTTCCTGGCGGCGGTTGAAAGCACGCGCCGGGAGTTAGCCGATATCCGCAGCCATATCCCACCCGATGCGCCCGTCGAGGCGGCAAGCTTCCTGGACACCCACCTGCTCATCCTGAACGACACCATGGTGTCGGAAGCGCCGATCAAGGATATCCGCGCCAACCAGTGGAACGCCGAATTCGCACTGAAGACCCAGAGCGATCGCCTCGTTGCGGTATTCGAGGCGATGGAAGACCCCTATCTTCGCAACAAGAAGACAGACGTCGCCCAAGTGGTGGAGCGGGTACTGCGTAACCTCCTGAACCCGGACGAGCGCGAGGACGAACCGATCCCCGACGATCTCAATGGACGGGTCGTGGTCGCCAACGACCTCGCCCCCGCGGACGCCGTGGCCTTGAAAAACAAAGGCATTGCCGCCTTCATAACGAACCTCGGCGGACCGATCTCGCATACGGCCATCCTCTCGCGCAGCCTCGGGATACCGGCCATCGTCGCCGTCCACGGCGCCACACGATTTATCGACAACGACGAGGAGCTCATAGTCGACGGCAAGCGCGGCATCCTTTTCGTCGCGCCTGACAGAGCGGTCATCACCGAATACGAGAAGCGCGCCCACAAGATCGAGCGCCTGCAGCGCGAACTCGAGGCCTTGCGCACGAGCGAGGCGGTGAGCCGCGACGGCGTCGCAGTGCAGCTCTTAGCAAATATCGAACTGCCCGAGGACATGGCGGGCGTCCACCAGGCGCTTGCAAGCGGCATCGGCCTCTATCGCACCGAGTTCCTGTTCATGAATCGCAAGATGCCGCCCGACGAGGAGGAGCAGTTCGCGGCCTACGTCAAAGTGATACTGGAACTCCCGGGCCGACCCGTAACGATCCGCACGCTCGACCTGGGAGCGGACAAACGCGCCGACATCGATCTACCGACTGCAAGCGCCAACCCCGCGCTTGGGCTGCGCGCGGTGCGCCTCTGCCTCCAGGAAGTGGCGCTCTTCAAGGTGCAGCTGCGCGCCATCCTACGCGCGTCGGCATTCGGGTCGGTGCGCCTCATGGTCCCCATGCTCTCGAATCTCGATGAGATCGCGCGCGTGGTCGAGCTCGTACGCGAGGTCCAGGAGGAGCTGCGCCGCAACGGCATCGACTTCGACCCCGACATGCCCATAGGCGGCATGATCGAAGTGCCGGCTGCGGCGGTGGCCGCTGATCTGTTCGCGGCCCATCTCGACTTCCTGTCGATCGGTACCAACGACCTGATCCAATACACGCTTGCGATCGACCGCGTGGACGACACCGTAAACTATCTGTATGACCCACTACACCCATCGGTGTTGAGGCTCATCACCATGACGATAGATGCGGCCGTTACGCAAGGGATACCGGTGGCGATGTGTGGGGAAATGGCGGGTGATGCGCGCTACACGCGCCTACTGCTCGGCCTTGGGCTACGGGAGTTCAGCATGCATCCGTCCGCAATCCTTGAGATCAAGAAGATCGTGCGCGAAAGTTCGGTGGCGGACCTCAAGCGTGGCGCGGTGCAGGTCATGGCCGCGCGCGACTTCCGGTCCCTCCAGACCCTCGTCGATCGCATGAACGGCGACGGTGACTCCACCGCCGCAGATTGATCCGAAGAAGCGGCAGGTGGCGTGGGCACAGTCCCCGCTCGCCCGACCGAAGGCGCGTCCCCCGGCCCTCAAAAACCCTCAGGCAGCGTATTTTTGCCATCGACGAACAACAACCGGCGCTCAAGCGCGGCGTCGCGGAAACGCCGCGCCCAGGCGTATTCGGGCGAGGCCTACCATCGGCGTATCGGCTCCGGGGATTCGAACTCGACGATCACGAACGCCGACAGGGCGGGGTCCTCCGCTGATCACCCGAGGCGCGCCTGCGCTCGCTCAAGCGCGCCGAACCGCAATGACCTTATCGCCGCAAGGTTCTCGAAGGCCGAAAGGGTCCAACCGGCGTCGCGGGAGGTGTCGCCGCCCGGGGAACTGAGGCATCGCCCTCGGCCACCGCACATATGAGGCCCTTACGGTAGCGCGAGCGGGTGGCACTGAAGCCCTCGGAACGCCGGGGTACGAAGGTCTTTTTCAGAAGCGCGGCGGCGCTGATCTTGCGCAGCCGAAACGGTCGCCAGAAAGGGGGTGTACGGCCTGATTCCGAATGGCCGCGCACCTGGTAGCAATCCACGATAATCTCACCGCTCGCGTCCTCGTATACGGCATGCGGCTCGACCACGCGCACTTGCGTCTGATCGCGATACCGCAATGCACAACACCGCCGAAAGCGAACAGCCTCCTTGAGAATACTCAAGACGTCCTCCGCCATACCTCCTCCTGTCGCCTTAGACCACCGTCACTTCCGTCCTTCCGCCAGTAATGCACCGCCACTATGGTCTAAAATCCGCTAAGCCGCAACAATCTCGGGGAAAACGGGCATCCTGCAAGGTGGGGTTCCCGGGCCTCAAGAGGCGCCGAAGACATGATCCTGAAGGCCCCACTTGGCCGCCAAGGTTTCCACGGCGTTCTGAAACTCCTCGGCGCGCGAGGGATGATTGAAACGCGCTGAACCGATGCGCCGCAGCGCACCCTCCGCGGAGCCGGTCGTAAGCATATGGATAAGTTCGCCGGCCTCCGCACCCAGGACCTCGCCCCCAAGCAATGTGCCGGAATCCCCATCGGCGATGAGCCGCACATAGCCTTCCGCATCGTCTTGCCCGAGCGCACGCGGCGAGGTCTCGAAGGCAGCGAACCCGACTGCGGGCTCCAAGCCCCGATCCTCGGCCTGTTCTTCCGTAAGCCCCACGCGCGCAAGTTCGATGGCGCTATAGACAGCCTCGGGCACACCCGTAAGATCCCGCGTACGGCTGCCGGGACGCACAATGTTGCCGACGGCCACGGAGGCCTCATAGAGCGCGCGGTTAGCAGTCATGGGGCCTGCTACGCAGTCGCCGATGGCGTAAATGGCCGGGGACGCCGCGCGCATTTGTTCATCTACCACGATATATCCTTGCGCATCCCGCTCAAGGCCCGCGCGCTCAAGGGCCAGCCCCTCTGTGACGGGGCGGCGCCCGGTCGCAAAGAGCGCCCAATCGGCGGCCAGCGTCTCGCCCGCTGTCGTCACGAGCCTGACCCCGCCATTGTCGACTTCGATTGCCTCCAGACCCGCGCGCACCGGGACAAGCCCCCGGTCGGCGAGGGCGGTGCGTAAAAGCTTCATGGCCGGGGCACTGAAGTCCGTGCGCGCGAACGGATCCTTGCGCGCAAGCCAGAGCACTTCACGCCCGAAGGCCCGCAGGATATAGGCGAATTCCAGCGCGATCACGCCACCGCCAATGACTGCGACGCGCGCCCCTGCCGGCACCGGCTCGTCGAATAGGAGGTCGCTATGAAGGATGCGCCCGGATACCGCATCGATGCCCGCCGGCAGGCGGGGCGCCGAGCCTGTGGCGATGATTACTGCACGCGGGGTGATGGTCTGGGCGCCAGGCTCTACGACGACCGCACTCACGCCCTCGAAACGGGCGTGTCCCGCGATCGCCACCACGCCCAGACGCTTCAGGTAGGCCCGATAGCTGTCGCGGACCGCTGTGACCACCTCGTGCTGATGGCGCCACGCCTGCGCGAGATCGCCCTGAATGTCGCCTCGGATGCCCCGATCGGCGAAGTGGCGTCCCTGGTCGAGCAGGCGCGCGCTATGGTGCCAGTCCTTTTTCGGGACGCAACCCCGGTTCAGACAGCAACCGCCCCATATCGCCTTTTCGACGATGACGGTTTTGAGCCCACGCAAGGCGGCAAGCACCGCGGCCCGATATCCGCCGGGACCCGAGCCGATGACCAGGACGTCGCATTCCATATGTCTCCCCCTTTGGGCGCGCCGCACTTGTGCACTCACCGTGCGCTTGGCATGATTCTATGATGAAGGTTTTTATGCGCGCGATCGCGACCCGCCGCGATCACCGACGCCTGGACTGGTTTTTCGGCCGCTACCGCGGTCGCACGCTCATAATCCACCAGGGGCTCACGGTCGACTGGCTGGAGGAGCTCCTGAAGCTTGGGGGCGGGGGCCGCCATTTTCGTTTTGATGCGCGCACGCCCCTCGACGCAAAGAACGCCGTGTCGTGGGTTGTCCATCGCTACATCGTACCTCTCGAGCTCCCGCTGCCGGTCTTGTGTGACGTGGGGTGCGACACCATCACGGTCCGCCACCTCCTCACCCGAGGACGGCTCGGCCATCCGGCGGATATCGCCTGGATACTCGATGATATGCGCGACAAATCCCGTGTTCATGCCACCCTAACCCGGGAGGCCCACAGGCTTGCGACGCGCCCAGGTCTCCCCACCGCCGACAACGCCTACGAGGTCGACTTCGGCGACTGATGATGCGCGGCGCTTGTCACCGGTGCGGCCGGGCGGTACTCCCTCCGTTCCGCGCGCCTTAAGCGCCAGCCACGGTCATGCGCTCGATGAGCCACGAACCTGTGCAGACGTTGTGGCGATAGTCGACGTCGCGCCCGACTGCCACAAGGCCCTTGTACATATCCCGCAGGTTCGAAGCGATCGTGATCTCCTCCACCGGGTAGGCCAGTTCGCCACCCTCCACCCAAAAACCGGCCGCGCCGCGCGAGTAGTCGCCCGTAACATGGTTGATCCCAAACCCGATGAGTTCGGTCACGAACAGACCGGTCCCCATTTGACGCAGCAGGCCCGCAAGATCTTCGCTGCCGGGTGCGACCATGAGGTTGTGGACACCGCCTGCGTTGCCGGTCGTGACCAAACCGAGCTTGCGCGCGGAATAACTGTCGAGGCAATAGCGGCGCAGTACACCGTCCTCAATGAGATCGCGCGTGCGCGTCTCAACCCCTTCGGCATCAAAAGGCGCGCTGCCCATACCCTTCTTGCGGTGCGGCTCTTCATAAAGGTGCGTCCAGGCCGGAAACAAGGCCGTATCGACGCTGTCGATAAGGAAGGATGAGCGTCGATAGAGGCTCGGGCCGCTGATCGCAGAAACCAGATGCGATACCAAGCTACGCGCCACCTGCGCCTCGTAGAGGACCGGCACTTGGCAGGTCTTGATCTGGCGGGCGCCGAGGCGCCGCGCCGTACGAAGGGCGGCCCTGCGCCCAATTTCCTCGACGTCCGGCAGGTCACGGGCGTCGCGCGCCGAGGCGTAATCATAATCGCGCTGCATGCCGCCCTGGCCGTCCTCGCCCAAGACCGCGCAACTGAACCCATGGCGACTTGCGCGGACGGTCCCGAGAAAGCCATGACTCGTCGCATAGACGTCGATCCCATCATGCGTCGTGACGCTTGCGCCCTCCGAATTGCCGATGCGCGCGTCGGTGGCAAACGCCGCCTCCTCACAACGTCGAGCCCTATCGATCGCCTCCTCCATCGCAAGTTCCCAGGGATGGTAGAGATCGAGGTCGGGGATCGCGCGCGCGAGATGGGCGGGATCGGCAAGCCCGTTATAAGGATCGGCCGCGGTATGGCGAGCGATCACGCAGGCGGCCATCACCGCCTCCGACAAGGCCTGGCTCCGAAAATCCGAGGTGCTGGCCGAGCCGCTACGGTCTCCGAAATAGACCGTGACCGCAAGGCTCTTGTCCCGATGGTGCTCGACGGTCTCGACCTCACCCTTGCGCACGGTCACAGAAAGCCCGCGCCCGAATCCGGCATTCACCTCAGCGGCGCTTGCCCCCTGACGTCGAGCGAGATCCAAGGCCTGAGTGGCGAGATCCTCGAGCGAGGATGTTTCCTGATCCTTTGCAATGATGGCGCCCATCACTCCTCCGTTCCGCCGACTGTCATGCCGTCGATACGTAAAGTCGGCTGACCTACGCCCACCGGCACACTTTGTCCGTCCTTGCCGCAGGTCCCGACACCCGTATCGAGGGCCAGATCATTGCCGACCATGGCTACCCGCTTTAGTACATCCGGACCATTACCGATGATGGTCGCGCCACGCACCGGGCGCCCGATACGGCCGTTCTCTATGAGATAGGCCTCGCTTGCCGAGAATACGAACTTGCCCGATGTGATGTCGACTTGGCCGCCACCGAAATTGACCGCATACAGTCCCTTCTTGACCGATGCCAGGATCTCCTCAGGCGGCGTCTCGCCAGCCAGCATGTAGGTATTGGTCATGCGTGGCATGGGGAGGTGCGCATAGGACTCACGGCGCCCGTTACCGGTGGGCGCCATGCCCATGAGCCGGGCATTCATCCTATCCAAGATATAACCGCGCAGCACGCCGCGCTCGATGAGAACCGTATTCTGGGTCGGCGTCCCTTCATCATCGACATTCAGAGAACCCCGGCGCCCGGCCAGCGTGCCGTCGTCGACCACGGTACAGGCATCGGCCGCGATCTTCTCGCCCAACAGCCCCGCAAAGGCTGACGTCCCCTTGCGGTTGAAGTCACCCTCCAATCCGTGGCCTATGGCCTCATGCAAGAGGATGCCGGGCCACCCGGGCCCCAGGACCACCTGCATGGTCCCGGCCGGCGCGGGTGCGGCCTCCAGGTTCACGAGCGCCTGACGCACCGCCTCCCGCGCATAGAACAGGGCGCGGTCCTCGGTCAGAAAATACCCGTAATCCGTACGCCCACCACCCCCTGAGCTGCCCGTTTCGCGACGGCCGTTTTGCTCAACGATGACGGTCACATTGAGGCGCACGAGCGGTCGCACATCGGCGGCCATGACGCCATCGCTGCGCATGACGAATATGGTCTCCTGGGAGCCACCAAGGCTTGCCATCACCTGCTTTACGCGCGGGTCGAGTCTGCGCGCCTCCTGCTCAACTCGCTCGAGCAAGGCCACTTTGGCCGCGTCTTCAAGGCTTAAGAGCGGGTCGGCAGGCTCGTACAGCGACAATGCGCTTCCATTGTGCGCGGCAAGCGCTGCCGTCTGCTTGCGGCCGCCATGGGCGATCGCCCGCGCCGCGCTTGCGGCGTCCAGGAGGGCCGGCAACACGATCTCGTCGGAATAGGCAAAGCCGGTCTTTTCGCCCGCGATGGCGCGCACCCCCACGCCCTGCTCTATGTGGCGACTCCCCGATTTGACCTGGCCCTCTTCCAAAGACCAGGACTCCTGACGGCTATACTGAAAATACAAGTCCGCGTAATCGATCTGATGGCCCAGCATGCGGCCCATGACTTGGTCCAGCTCGTTTACGCCTATGCCCGCGGGCACAAGCAAGGACTCACGCGCACGTTCCAAGTTCCTGGTATGTAACGTTTCTGTCGTCATCAAAGTCTCCGATGCATGACGCTAGGAAGGCGGCGACGGACATCCGCTACCGATTCGCGATCGAACTGCGCTGTCACAACCCCGCGGCCCGATGCCTGCAAAGCAAGGACCCTACCCCAGGCATCGACGATCATGCTGTGCCCGTAGGTGGTCCGACCATTGTCATGCCGGCCACCCTGCGCCGCCGCGACAACATAACAACTATTTTCTATGGCCCGCGCGCGCACCAGGATCTGCCAGTG
>NZ_JBTRWP010000051.1:0-18661 GCF_054609335.1 Acidiferrobacter sp.
GGGCGAAGTGGAAGTTGCCTGTAAGGCGCTCATTGAGGAATGTTGCATCCAGCATGGATTCACCTTGCTAGCTCTGGAAACAGACGTTGATCATGTGCATTGTTTCGTTTCCGCGAAGCCGAGATGGTCTCCAGCAGTTATTGTTGGATTGCTCAAGGGGTATACTTCTCGCAAGCTACGCGAACAGTTTCCCAAGCTCAAGCGACAATGCGGGAAGGATCAGCTATGGACGCAAGCCTATTATGTAGGCACAGCGGGGAGCGTATCCGCTGAGGTTGTTCGTCGATACATTCAGGAGTGTCAGGGCCAATAGGCACTCTCATCCCAATCCCCTAAAGGGGATGGGAATTCCCGCGCCATTCTTTAAAGAGCACACCGCCCGATATGAAGGCGCAGGCCGCGGGCGTTCATGGGCAGGGGCGCAACGGCGCCCGGTCCTGAACGGCGTTTCGGCACGCGCAGGGGCGCCCCTCAAGCCCCGCTTACGAGGGTGCGGTCGCGTCGGCCATCCGGGCCTGCGCATCCTTGCCCCACCCCGAGGTCACACCCTTTCGCGACGGGACGCCCTCCTCCTAAGGTCTCATGGACGCGTCCGCCTGTTTCAGCGATAGTCGACCGAGCAACCGAGACGGGGTGCGCCCCGTTCGACAGGGGGTACTATGTCGACAATAGCCGAAGAATTAGGCGCTCGGGCGGATCTGGCCGTGCCTGCCTTGTCCTCCGGACCACGCGTCAACCTCGGCTGTGGGCCGGTCATGCCCAAAGGCTGGGTCAACGTCGATGGAAGCCGCAGATCCTGGCTCGTCGCGCATGCCGCCCGCCTCGACCGCCTCCTTGTGCGCCTGGGCCTCCTGCGGGCCAGCGCGTTCCAACCCGGCATAATCCACCACGACTTGCGCAAGCGCCTCCCCTGGGGCGATGAATCGATCGCAGCCATCTATGCGGGCGAGGTGTGGGAACATTTCGAGTACGAAGACGCGCTGCGCCTCACGCAGGAGTGTCGCCGGGTCCTGAAAAAAGGTGGCGTTCTGCGACTCTGCGTCCCAGATGGCGTGGAATTCTGGGAAAAGTACCTCAGCATCTTCTTCGAGGAGCACGCCCGCGAGCCGGGCACGCGCGACGTCTCGCGGCTGCGCCGACACGTCCAGATGTACTTCGACGATATCTGCACACGGCCGGCCGGCCTCAAGTCCTTCGGCCACTTCCATAAGTGGCAGTACGACGAAATCCAGCTCGTGGACCTTTTCGAGCGCTGCGGCTTCCAGGGCGTCACACGCAAGCCCTTCGGCGTAAGCCGCATACCCGACATAGGGGCATTGGAACGCTCGAACTTCTTGATCGTGGAGGGCGTAAAGCCTTGACGCGCTGACCGACGCGCCGAGGTCTATGCCCTCCATTGCCGTGATGACCGTAACGCCGCGGCCTAAGCCGCCGCGCGGCACGGTGCGCGATCGGTCTCGCGAAGCCGCGCAGTCCTCGGGGTTTGGGGAGGCGCCCCGAAACCCACGCGCCCGACCCGTCCGATAGGGCCGCGTCCCGACGCGGATCGGGGTGTCGCGCCGGCCCCACAAGGCGTAGGCACGCGCAAGGCCTAGTCGTCGGCGATCTCCGCCTTCCAACAAATGATGTGCTTGGCCGGAACGAGCTCGCGCAGACGCGGCATAACGCGGTCGATGACGTCGGGGTCGTCGAAGACCTCGAGGATCAAGGGGAGATGGACGTTCAGGCGCAGGAGGTCGTCGGCGTGCGCGACGCCGTGGGCACCAAAACCCGCGACCGCGCGGAACAGACTCGCGCCACGCACCTTATGCTCGTCGTGCAAGAAATGAAGCAGCTCCTTCATCAGGTTGTGGTGGTCCTTTGTTTGCTCGCCTTCCTTGAAATAAATGCGGACCAGTTTGACGGTGGACATGGTTCCCGCCCTCCGGTTAAAGGCGCCGACCGTGGCGACAGAAGGCTAGGGTACACCGAGCTGCTTGCGCAAAACAGGGCGAGGCGTGGGTCCCGAATCCTACCGGGTCTTCGCGGGACCTCAGTAAAAAAACACGACGGCGAAGACGGCGATGAGCAGGAGCCCCAGCACGGTGAGATAGTCGTTCAGGAAGCCGGATTGGAGACGACGAAAGGCGCGTGCGAGGCGGGCTATGAGCGTCAAGGCCGGGCGAAAGAGCAGCGGCGTGAAGATCGCAGACTGGGCATAGTCGAAGCGCAAGGCCTGAATGAAGTAGCGGCGGCTGCCGTAGTCTCTCCGGGTCGTAGTGCGGGGGCGATAGATGAAACCGTAGAACACACGCATGGCGTTGGAGAAGGCAAGCGCCGTAGTGGCGTTGCGCGCCGCCACGGGCAGACCGCCGCTCCAGAGCGGGACACGCCGGATCCCGCGCCGGCCTATGGCAAACCAAACGACACCTACGACTGGCAGCGCGAGGAGCGGGCCCACGACCACTAACATGACGGGGGAAATGAACGCGAAGCCAGCGCTGAGCGGGACCAGCAGCGCGCCGTGCACCAGGGCGGGTGCCACGCGGTCTAGCAAGCGAGGCCAGGGATTGGCTGCGAGCCACGGCAGAAGCCAGAGCAGCGCGAGCGCAAGCGCTGGGACGGCAAGTCCGTTGACGAGCGTCGCGAAGCGGTAACGGCGCGATGGCGTCACGGTGCCCGGGCTGCGCGGACCCAACAGGCCCACCCCCAGAAGCTTGACAAAGGTGGCCAAGGCCAGCGCCGCCGTGAGCGCTACCCCGGCGCCGGCCAGGGCCAAGGCGATCCGCGCGCCCTGAGTGTGCAGGGCGAAGTCGTGAAAGATCGTCTGAAAGAGGTACCACTCGCTCACGAAACCTATAGTCGGCGGCATGGCAGCGAGACTCATGCCGCCGAGGATTGCCCCCAGACCCAAGGTCCCGGGCGCGCAGCGGAGCAGACCGCGCGGCGCGATGGCAAAGCTGCCGGTGCAGTCGTGCACGCCGTCGGCGGCGAAGAGCAACGCGCCCTTGGCGAGCGTATGTCCGGCCAGATGCATGAGCCCCACCAGAAACGCGAGCGCGGAGAGCTCGGGTAAGCCCTGGGCCCTAAACATCAAAGCCGCGCCCAAGGCCACGACCGCAAGCCCCGCATTCTCCGCCGTGGAATAACCGAGCAGCCTGCGCCAGTCGTCTTCCTGGAGAGCGAAGAGAATGGAAAGGATGGCCGAGATCGTGCCTAGCACCAGGAGGATCACGCCGAGGGTCATCGACACCGTGCCAGACGGCGTCCAGTCCAGCAGCGCACGGGCGAGCACGAACCAGGCGGCGTTGAGGAACAGACCGGAAAACAGCGCCCCGCTGCTGCCGCGGGCCTGCCCGTAGGCTTCGGGGAACCACTCGTAGAAAGGCAGCAGACCAAGCTTGGCGCCGGCGCCGGCTGCGATGAGCAGGTCAAACATGAGGACCGGCCAGAAACCCAGGGTATGCAGGCGGGCTGCGATGGCAGCAAAACTCAGGCCCGACACGCTGAGCGCAGCGAGCGCGAGAAGCAACGCCCCGGCGCCGATTTCGAGCAGGGTGAGCATGAAAAATCCCGCCCGCCCGCCTGCATCGTCACTGCGGTCCGCGAGCAGGATCAAGACCCCGCCCAGCGTCATAGCCTCCCAGGCGATAAAAAGACCGGCGCCGTTATGCAGGCCAAAGACACCCAAGGCCCCAAGCAGGCCCAAGGCGGCGCCAAACACCCAGCGCCCCGGGTGGGGCCCGCTGGGTGCGTCTGCGCGAGGGAAGCGCGCGCGGACGCCGCCTAAGAGGACGGCGCAGCCCGTAGGGAGCATGGACCAGCCGATCAACCACAGCGCCGCCACATCCAGACGGAAACGAAGCCGGAAGCCGCCCAGCGATGCGAGCGTCGCGGTGGCGCTCCCCCCGTGGATAAGCCCGAGCACAGCGCCTGTGGCGCTCGCGGCGGCGCCACAGGCCAGAAGGGTGCGGCCCTGGCGCGGGCCCAGACCGAGCAGAGAAAACGCGGCGGCGGCGGCCCACAGGCCCGCGGCCAGCGCAAACCAGAACAAGGTCGCGTCAATCGTCCGCATGGCGATTTCCTTCCGTGGCCGTCCGTGGCGGCCGGCGATCGAGCAACACGAGCAGGGCATCGAGAAAGGCCGCCGGGTTGGGCGGACAGCCCGGCAGCCAGAGATCGACGGGCAGGATCTCCTCAAGACCGTTATGGCAAGCGTAGCCGCCCCCGTTGTAGCCGCCCGTGGCGCACGTGCCGGCGGCCATCACCCAGCGCGGCTCAGGCAGCGCAGCGTAGGTGGCCTCGAGTGGCGCGCGCATGGCGCGCGTGACCGGGCCCGTCACCAAAAGCAGGTCGGCAAAACGCGGCGAGGGGGTGAAAAAGACGCCCAGGCGGTGCAAATTGTAGAAAGGGTTGTTCAGGGCCTGGATCTCGGACTCGCAGCCGTTACATGAGCCGGCGTCGACATGGCGCACATGCAGGCTCCGACCGAAGACGCGTTCGATGGCCGTCCGCGCACGCTCCTCACGGGGCCCGGCGTCGCTGCGCAACGCCGCCCGGTCGCGCGTACCGAGGGCCCAATCCCGCGTGGTCTCAAGGACCCCGTGCGGGCAAGCCTCGACACACAGCTGGCAGGCGATGCAGCGAGCGTAGTCAAGGGTGAGGTCGTGGTGGTCCCCGAGGCCGAGGGCGCCGCTCGGGCAGATGTCTGCGCACTCGGCGCAATGGGGGACGCACCTCTCCTTGTGCAGTCGCGGCATGCCCAGCACACCGTCCTGCCCGTCCGGGCCTGCTCCCAGGGGCCAGCGGGTGGTGGCGCGTCCGGCGCGCAGGCCGATCAGGGTCCAGAAAGGCATGGTGCTCCTCCAGTGCCTAGGCTCGCGTCGCATCGGCGCAGGGCTCCGACCTGCCACCCACCGAGGAGACGGCAGCGTCCCGGCGTCCCGTGCCGGCGCACTGCGGCGAATGGCAGAGGCGCGACATTCATCGATCGCACCCAGCCACGGTGAGGCCAAAGCTCGCTTCGTTGATGGCGTAATCCATCATATTGCTGTCATGGACCGTGTAGGGGAAAACGCGCCAATTGGAAAAAGACGGCGACTTGATCTTGACCCGCGCAAGCCTGCCGTCGACCCGGAACGATACGGCGTAGAGGAGCGTTCCCCGAGGGGACTCCGCCCAACCGAGGCCTTCGGCGTCGGCCGTCACCGGGGGCAGGGGCGCGCGGATGGCGCCGGGCTTCAGGCGCATCAATGCCTGATGGATCAGGCCGAGGGACTCTTTCAGCTCGCGCGCGCGGACACGCGCACGGGCGTAGGCGTCACCGCCCTCCTCGACCGGCACCTCGAGATGGAGCGCACCATAAGCGGCGTAAGGGTGGTCGCGACGGGCGTCGCGATCGATGCCTGAGGCGCGCTCGATGGGGCCCGTGGCGCCCTGATCATAGGCAAGCTCGCGCGTCAGGGGGCCTGTGGTAATCAGCCGATCGAGATGGCTACGCGTGTTGTCCATATGGCGCAGATAGGAGTCTATGGGGAGCGTCAGCGCGCGCAACGCGCTATCGAGACCGGCCAGGTCGAGGTCGCGACGCAGGCCACCGGGCACGAGTAGGTTGCGCGGCAGCCGGCTTCCGGTATGACGACCGATGATCTGCTTGACCTGCTCCTCGAGCAACAGACCTTGCGCCTCGCCCACCTTGAGCGTCGTCGTCTGGCAGAGGTGGCCGAAATAGTGCAGATGGTTATAGAGGCGCTCCAGCTCGGCCAGGATCAGGCGCAGGTAGCTCGCCCGCTCCGGAACCTCGACTACGAGCGCGTCTTCCACCGCCTGGCAGTAGGCCAAAGCGTGCGCCACGCTGCCCACCCCGGAAACCCGCTCGGCGAGGACCACGGCCGGTACGCACGCGCAACCCTCGAAGCGTTTCTCCATGCCGCGATGCTTCCAGAACAGGCGCGGGTGATAGTGCAGGATGCTTTCGCCGATGTAGAGGAACTGGAACTCGGCGGATTCGACCACGTCGGCACGTATCGGCCCAAACGGGAGATGCTGGATGGCCGGATTGTCCAACATCGGCGTCCAAGCCGCGGCCGGGGCGTAATTGAGTGGCGCGCCGCCTGCCGCGGCCAGCATGGGCGGCGCGAGGCATTGGACGCCCTCGTGCAGCACCAAAGGCTGCGGATGGGGATGCTGCTCGAAGGTCATGCCAAACAGGTCGGCCATCTCGCGCTCGTACCAGGACAGCATGGGTAGCTGGTGCGCAAGCGAGGGCAGCGGCCCCTCAGCGGGAACGCGCCACTCCGTAAACGGCCTTCCGGTGCCCAGAGAGAGCAGGTAGCGGGCCTCGCGCGCGCTTCCATTCTGAACCGCGTAGGCCATCTGCATGCGCGGGCCGGGTGTACGGGAACGGCCATCACTGAACACCGTTTGCGCGAGTCGGGGCAAGGCGCCGGCTTCGACATGGACGACCTCGCGCGCGTTCACGGCGCAGCCCCCACGCGCAGGCCGGCTGCGATGTGCCGAAACAGCGCCCAGAGGCCGTGCGGTAGCCACAGGCCGAGCACGAGCAAAGGCAGGAGACTCAACCACATGGGCGTGGTCTGCCAGAGGCTCACTGTGCGGTGGGGCGGATGATCTGGGGCCGCACCGTAAAACATGCGTCGGAAATGGGCGAGGAAGCCTATGAAAATAACGATGAGCAGCGCCCCCAACCCGAGCGCAGCCCACCACTGCGAAGTGGAGAAGCCCGCGCGCAGGATAGTGAACTCGCTCAGGAACAAGGCAAAAGGCGGGGTTCCGGTAATCGCCACGGCACCCGCCAACCAGAGGGTTCCGGTGACCGGAAAATAGTCTCCCACGCGACGCATGGCACGCATGTCCTTGCTGCCATACGCGTGCATCATGTTGCCGGCACCGAAGAACATCAGGCATTTGTTGAGGCTGTGGTTCAGCATATGGAAGAGCGCGCCGGCGACCCCAAGCGGTCCGCCAAACCCAAAGCCAAGTGCCACCACGCCCATGTGCTCGACGCTCGAGTAGGCCATGAGGCGCTTGGCCCCGGTCTGGCGGGTGATGAACAGCGCCGCGACCAGCAAGGAAAAGAGACCGAAGACGATCAGCAGCATGTGCGGAAGGGCGCCGAGGCCCGCGTGCTCGAGCACGCCAAGATAACGGACCAGACCGAGCATGGCGCAGTTGAGCAGGGCCCCGGAGAGCATGGCTGAGATCGGCGCGGGACCTTCGCTATGCGCGTCCGGAAGCCAGGTGTGCATGGGCGCCAACCCGACCTTGGTGCCAAAGCCTATCAGCACCAGAAGGAACGAGAGCATCAGCAGAGGCGGTGGAACATGCGGCGCAACCGCCCGCAGCGATTGCCAGGTCATGGCATAGGTCGGGCCGAGCGTAAAGGTCCCGCCCCAGTAGAACAACACGGTGCCGAGCAGGGCCAAAGACAGGCCCGCCGAGACCAGTACGATGTATTTCCATGCCGCCTCTATGCTTTCGGGTTGGCGTTGAAATCCCACGAGAAAGGCGCTGACGATGGTCGTGAGGTCGACACATATCCAATAGAGCCCCGGATTGTTCTGGAGCGGCGTAAGCAGCATGGTGAGACCGAAGGCAGCGAATAAGGCGTAGTAGCGATGCAAGGTGTCGCGCACATCGGTCATGCCCCGCAGATAGCCGATCGAATACAGCGAGGCGAGCAGGTAGACCGCGGCCGTGCAGAGAGTGACCCAAGCCCCGAAGGGGTCGATCATGAGATAGCCGTGTCCCCATACGACCCTCCCGTGGACGCGCCACGGCAACGGCGCCCCGAGGACAAACACGAGCAGCGCGGCGGCCAGGTTGAGATACTCGGCCCACCGCGGTCGCCCGATCGCCAGGGAAAGCGGGATGACCGCTGCAGGAGCCGCAAGGATCAGGGTGATAGAGGCTATGGGCGATGGCATGCCGCTCACCCCACAAGCCGCTGCAGATCACGCGAACTCGTGCTACCGACATGCGTCTTCAGGTAGCGCGTGAGCAGACCGAAGGTGCTCACGATCAGGAGCAGATCGAACAGGATGACGAGCTCAAGAAGCAAGGGCATGCCTGGAACGAGGATCTGCGAGCCCAGGAAGATCCCGTTCTCTATGAGCAATAGGCCCAGGATGTGGCTCACCGCCTCCGTGCGCAGCATCATCATTAAAAAGCCGATCAGCTTGAGCCCGAACATGGCCATCAAGGCCATGACGGCAATGTTGTCGACAAGGTCCAGGCGCCGCCCGAGATGGGCTGCAACCTCATAGGAAAACAAAACCAGGGCGACACCCAACACCAAGCTTCGCGCCGCACTCAAGCGGGAGTGGATCTCACGCTCCACGCTCAAACCCCCGACGATGCGCAGCAACATACGGGGGAGCAGCAACCCTCGCACCACGATGGTGAGTGCGGCGATGGCGTAGAGCTGGGGATAATGGCCATAGGCGCCGACGGTTATCGACAAGGCCGCGATGACCCAGGACTCAGCGGCGAAGGCCCAGATGTGGTTCTTCAGCCAGTGCGAGCCTAACATCACGAAAGACAGCGTCAACGCGACGATCACGAGCAGGCTGAACCACGAGGCGACGAGGGGGTCCAGGTGAAAGATCAATAACGGCGGCGTCCTCATAGTTGGTACGCGACGATGGCGAGCAGCGAGAGCAGAAAGGACAGCGCCAAGGGCTCCTGGTAGCGGTAGAAGCGCAACCGCGATTGCGCCGTATCGACGCCGACCATGAGGAGCGCCACCAGCATCCATTTACCGAGGAGCGCCACTGTGCTCGCCGCAACACCAAGCGGCGTGCCTTGCGCCGACAGGCCCCACGGTATGGTCAGAACGTTAAGAAATATGGTGTAGAGAATGGCCTGCTTCATCCACGAGGCCCAGCGGAGCAGCGCAAGAAGCGGGCCCGAATATTCGAGAATGCGGGCCTCGCCGATCATGTAGACCTCCCAGGAGATGCTGGAGTGAATCGGGAGGCGCTCGGTCTCGACGGTCAACAGGATGAAAAAGGCGGCTACCAGAAACAGGTGGGCCGGCGACCAATAGACGGCGGGCTGCGCGACCAGGAGATGGTTGACCACGAACGGCAGCATCGCCCGGGCAAGCAGGGTGATGCCGACAAACACGAGGATCAACGTCGGCTCGGCGAGGATGGTGAGCATGGTCTCGCGGCTCGAGCCCAGGCCGCCATAGGGGTGTCCGGTATCGAGACCGGCGAGCAGTATCCAGAACCCTGCCAAGGTGAGGACCAAGCCCCCGCCCAGGATGTCGCCCATATCGGACAAAGGCAGCGGATAGTTGGTGAGCACGGGGATCAACATCGGGACGATCAACATGGCCGTGAACGCGACGAAAGGCGCGGTCCAGAACAGCCAGGTGGCGGTCTCCGGTATGACCGATTCCTTATGGAACCATTTCCACAAGTCGCGATAAGGCTGGAGGATGGATGGCCCGGTTCCGCGCTGGACGCGCTCTTCGGCGGTAAGCAGGAAGCCGTGGAGCAATGGGGAAAACAGCAGGATAGCCAAGACCTGACCGACTTGCAGCACAGGCGATGCCAGGGTCGTCATACGCGCCAGCCCCTCATGACCTCACACGTAACACATACTCCGCTCGCAAGCGGAACCCGTAGGAGTCATCAGCCGGCGGCCGGCGGTTCGTGGCGAACTCCATCGCCATGCGAATATGGTATGTTTTTAAGCGATATGCGCGCAGCTGTCAACCGCTTTTGGGGGTAGCGGTGGAACAAGGCCACGCGCGAGCTCCAAGACCTCGCGGGCAAGGGGCCCTGAAAGGGAGACCAGGCCAAGGGCGTCCGCGGACTTTCGCGAAGGACGGTGGCGCCGTGTCAATGGCGCATAAGCTCCTATCTTTGTGTCGACGATTCAGCTTCTCTTAGCACGTTTCGTGATTCTCCTCAGAGCCTCCGCGCGCGCCTTGGGACCTGCCTTACGCAAAAGCGCTGGGCAATCGACCTTGTGTCCGGGCGCCGTATCGATCAAAGGCAGGAGCGCGGCGGCGGGCGTAAGCAAGGCGCCCAAGGCCACCGCGGCGCCAACTCGCTCTATGAGGGCTGTGCGCGACACGCTGAAGGTGGGGTTTTTGAAGGTGCCGCCGACGTGCAGGGGGCCGCGCGCGCTCACTATGGTGATGTGCTTGGGTTTCGTGTACACGGTGAGATGCAGCACCTGATTTTTCATATCGACCGTGCCACGACCGAGAATGTTGGCCGAGGGCGTGTCGATCAGAAAGGTGCGCATCGTCACCAAGCCATGGTGGGCGCCGAGACGTATCACGGCGCAGGGAATGCGCTCTTGCTTCATCCCCGAGAACCAGTCCAGGGCCGCATTGCCCACATGCAGCTGGGCGAGCGCGACATAAAGGTTATTCACCGAGCCGTTCGCGAGCGCAAGCCCCACGTGCCCCGTGGCATCAGCGGACATGGCCGCGATGGAGTTCCCGCGGCCCGAGAGGTGCAAACGGCCACCGATCCGGCCGGTGCCGGCGGCCTTGAACCCGATCTTCGGGAACAAGAGGCGTAGACGAAGCCCGCGGGCGACGGCCTTTAGGTCCGTGCGGTAAACGGGGCGCGACACGTTCATCGTGGTATTCGCCGCCACCAGGCCGTCGGCCACTCCAAAGTTCAGCGGGGCCAGGTGGACTATGCCGTGCCGAATGACAAGATGGGCGTAGAGGTCCTGGATGCGCATGTGGGAGGCATAAACATGCTCGCCCCGCAAAACGACGTCGGCGTCCAAGTTCATGAGGGGGCTGCGCTTATAAGGTTTAGCCGGCAAGGCCTTCTTCGCGTCCTGGGCATGGGCCGTGACCGTGACGTGGCCATTGACCGTCTTCGGCTTGGCCTGCACGAAACCGGCCAGATCCTTGAAGTTCAACTGATGAGAGATGAGATGCGCGCGCATGACGGTCGGGCGGCCCAGTTTGACGCTGATCGTGCCCTCGAGATCGCTCTTACCAATTTGGCCGTGGAAATGCGTGAGCATCCAGGCCTTGCCAGGACGCGTGAGCGTGCCCGAGATCTTGAAGGGACCGGTCTGGGGCAACGGGAGGTCGATCGCCTTGTTCACGCGGCCGAGCCCCGAGCCCTCGAGCAAAACGTGGAGATGAACGTTCTTTAACGCCATGGGGGCGATCAAGGTGCCTTCTAGGCGCGCGAGAAAGTGGCCGATATGGACCGTGACTCGTACCGGGTAGGGACTACGGTCGTTTTCGACCTGGGTAGGCGAGCCGAGCGCGCCGGCCAAGGTGAAGGGCGAGCCCTTGTAGCGCCCGCGTCCCGACAAGAGCAGGAGGGTGGGCGGCTGCGCGCTGCGGATATTCAAAGCGAGGTCCGTGGAGGCCGGGACGTCGCGCACGGTGATATGTCCGTGCGTGATGACAAGCCGGCCTATGCGCGGCGTGGCGTAGGACTTGTGGGTCGAGGATGGGGGCTTCGCGAATACCCAATTGGCGCGCGCAGGGGCGGGCTTGTCCAAATGGATCATGGGGCGGCGCAGGACAAGCGATGGCAAGAGCACATGCCCATGGAGCAGGGGCAGCAAGGCTAAGCGTACGCGCAGCTGCCGCACGGTGACCATGGGGCCGTGGGCCCAAGGTGGGTTCGCCACGGTGAGGCGATTTAGGGTGATGCGAGGAGTGAGCGACCAATCGATAAAAACGGATCCATGGATGGTGACACGACGGTGGAGCTTGGCGCTCCCCTCGCGCTCGATCACACGCTTCACGATGCGCGGCGCCAAGGCGATCGCAAGCCCTATGACGACCACAAGTGGTAAGACCACAGCGGTCACGATCTTGGCCCATAATGGTAAGCGCCGCACGGCCATAACGTCCTCCTCGTAGGATCGTAATGGCGCGTGCCTGCGCCCGGTATCCCCTCTTCGACCTAATCGACGAACACGGCCGGGAGATCGACGATCTCTTCGACGGCCTCGCCCGCCACCGAGACGACGGCCAAGGCCTGGCGCCTGTAAAGCCGCCGCATGAGGGCGGCCGGCACGAGCGGGCGCGGGTACCGCCTCCGATCGGCGGGGTGCCCAAGAAGGCGCTCGAAGAAGTGCACCGTATGCCAGTCCTCCGTGCGCAAGCAGAGCTTCTGACGAAAATTCTGCAGCAGGGTGTCGGCCAGATCGCGGTCGCCCAAGGCCGCGTAGAAACTTGCGATAGACTGCGCGGAGATGATGCCCACGGTGCCAAAGGCGCGACCCTTGTCCCAGAAGTTGAGGTCGGAGAGGCCGTCCTTGTTGGCGCTCACGACCTCCTGGTACTCGTCGCACAAGAATAAGACGAGGCGCGAACGTTCGGTAGCCGGGCGTCTTTGCATGTACTGGAAGAATCGTAGCTTTATGAAGGTATATATGACCTTGGCGCCTATGCCCCAAACGGCAAGCGGCAGATCGACAAGAAAAACCGCGCCTGCACCCAAAGTCTCGATCGCCACGGCGTCCGTGGGCGGACAGAAGGCGTCGACGAGGTCGGGATGAGTGAACGGGGTGAGGACCTGGGCGGCGCTCGCAAGGACGCCTGCCACCACCTTGGCGTCGAAGCGCGTAAACACACCCTCGTGATAGGACTGGTAGCCACGCAGGAGTCGCAGGGCCGCAGGCGCGAGACCCGTGGCCTCGTCACGCAGTCTCTGGTCGCACTCGGCGCGCACCTCATCCCGAAAAAGATAGTCGTAGAGTCCGGCCAGGCTATAGCGGTCGGGCAGGAAGGAAAGCACACCCAGCGCGTTGCGACAAAGCTCCACCGCAGTCTCGGTCCAGAACGGGTCGCCGGGCGCACCGTTGAGCAACAAGGCCGACTTGAGAAAGCCCGCAGCGGCCTCCGGTGTGAGTCCGCGCAAGAGATTGAAGGCACGCCGTCCCGGGCCCACGACTATGAGCTCGCGACCGGTTCTGTTCGCAAGGCCCGCGGCGGCGACCCCGAAGTCGCCCTTGATGTCGAACAAGAGCCCGCCCATGCCTTGGGCAAGACACTGGAGCAGGGCCGGCTGGATGACCGAGGTCGTCTTGCCCGAGCCTATGCCACCTAGGACGAGGAGATTCTGGCCGAGGTCGGCGGCATCGAACACGAGCGCGCGACGCCTAGGATCGCGCCACAGACCACGGCGATGCAGCAGGCCTTCGGTGGCGCCCAGCCACAGCCGGACCCCGGCGGAAGGGCCAGACGGCAGAGGGCCTTTGGGCAACAAGAGACGCCATACGGTCACAAGCGGCGCACACAAGGCCAGAAGGGCGGCCCCTAGGCGCTCGCGCGGGGCGCGGTTTGCGACAGGCCTTCCGAGGATCGTCGCCACCTCCGCGTTCCAGGGCGCGGGCAGGGCCGCATCGGGACGCGCGGCGGGCGACAAGGACCTCCCCTGCCCCGCCGCTAGGCGGGTCGCCTCATCCAGCAGGCCACGCGCCTCAAGCTCCTCCCCCAAATCGAGCAAAGCCCGCAGGCGTCTTTTGTCCGCGCGGGCGCGTAGAGCGCGGGCCCAGGCGCGAAAGTCAGCGGACATCCGGGAATCTCCTGATAAAAACCGAGCCTAGCAGCGAGTACCATGGCCTGCCCATCCTGGATATGCCGGGGCCACGCGATGCCTGTCCTTTCTCTCCGAAGCCTGCGGGCGGACCGAGAACCGGGCCTGGTGGCCCGCGCCGCCTATGACGGGCGACGACGGCTTTATGATCGTGCTCGCGCCCGGAGCTATGATTTTTCCAGGCGCCCCGGGCTCGTCTGGTCAGAGCTCACCCTCCCCGCGGGCGTCCCCGGGGATTGGATCGATCCGGAAAGATTATGGAACGCGATGGGCAACAGTGAACCATGGGGGCGGCCTGGCCTCGCCCGCGAGATCATCATGGGGCTCCCGCGCGGCCGGACTTTGGTCGCGCATGCGCTCTTCATCGGAGACTTTCTCGAGGAAGCGTTCGTGGCGCGAGGGTGCGCCGTCGACTGGTCCATCCATTACGATCGGGAATGGAATCTTCATGCCCACGCCCTGATCAGTCCGCCGTGGGTGGGCGATGGGGGGGCGCGCGGGCTGGAGGAGGGAGCGCCCCAAAGGATGTCGCCTACGGCGCTGCGGGCGCTCTGGCAGCGGCACTGCACGCGGCAAGGCCTGGGGGACGGCGTCATCCCGCAGGATAACAGCGGGGCACGACCGGCCGCAGCCTGGGCGCTCGGGAGACGCGGCGTCGTGACCCGCCTTTCGCAACGGCAGCTCGCGCTACGGGCGTTGGCCGGTCACCCCTTCCGGAGCCTTCGACCACCCTGGCTCAGGATACGATGGCGACGCAAGGACCGCGCGCCGGTGCCACGAGAGCCGCCGAACCGTGGCCGCTGAGCGCTACAAAGCGCGATCGCCGACGCGGAAACCTCAATTCCCATCCGACGGCAGGGCCGCGACTACGTCTGTGTGCCGGAAATACCCGCCCTTGAATATCGCAGACAAGGGCGGGGGGCGCCAGCGAGAGGGGCGGTATGTCTCGGACGTTCGGACGGCGCGCACCACGCGACGGCTGTGGTAGCTTGGCGTGACTCAACCGTGAATGGAGAGGCACCATGAACCCCGTGAGAATGTTTGCGATCGCCCTCGTTGTCCTGGGGATCCTCGGAGCGGCCTACGGCGGCTTCAGTTACACGCACAAGACCAAGGAGGCGCAGCTTGGGCCCCTATCGCTGTCGGTGAAGCAAAGACACCATGTCGACATCCCCCTCTGGGCCGGGGCTGGGGCGGTGGTCGTGGGGGGCGTGCTCTTGCTCGTGACAAGCGGTCCCAATCAAACAGGCCGCGGACAAGGTTAGCGAAGGTCAGGTCGGACAGATCATCTGGCCCAGTTCATCGGTGAGCCGGATGTTCTCGGTGTAATCGATCGGGCAATCGATGAGCGTCACGGTCGGCGCCTCGAGCGCCCGGCGCAGTGTCGGCAGCAGATCCTCGGCGCGCTCGATGCGATGACCCTCGGCCCCAAAGGCGTGCGCGTATTGTACGAAGTCGGGGTTCGTGAAGCGCACGTTCCCCGTTCGCTGATAATGCAGCTGCTGCTTCCATTCGATAAGGCCGTAACCGCCATCGTTCCATATGAGCACCACGAACGCGACCCCAAGACGCATGGCCGTCTCGATCTCCTGCGAGTTCATAAGAAAACCCGCATCGCCGGTCACAGCCACGATGCGCTTCCCGGGTGCGGCAAGTGCCGCAGCCAGCGCCCCGGGCACGGCGATGCCCATGCTCGCAAAACCATTCGAGATGATGCAGGTATTGGGGCGCTCGGCGTCGTAGAGGCGCGCCATCCAAAGCTTGTGGGCTCCTACGTCGCAGACGACGATATCCTCGGGCCCTAAGGCCTCGCGCAGATCGCCGACCGCGCGCTGAGGCTTAAGCGGAAAGGCGTTATCGCGCCGCCCACCGTTCAATTCGCGACGGATGAGCTCGCGTAAATTCGCGAAGCGCTCGGGCGGGCGGCTCGCCACGCGTTCGGCAATGGCCGGCAGGGTGACGGCGTAATCCCCTATGACTCCGGATGTGACGATGTAATGGGCGTCGACCTCGGCGGCGCGCAAATCGATATGCACGATTTGGCGATCCGCCGTCTTGTGCCAGAGCACAGGTGGGTATTCGACAAGATCGTAACCTATGCAGATGATGACGTCGGCGCGATCAAATCCGCACGAGATATAGTCGTGGGCCTGCAGGCCCACCGTCCCCAGGCATAGGGGATGAGACGCCGGTATCGCACCCTTGGCCATGAAGGTGGTGGCGACGGGAATGTTGAGCTTCTCGGCGAAACGCGCGAGCGCATCGCAGCCGCGCCCGCGCACGACCCCGTTGCCGGCCATGATGATGGGGAAGTTCGCGGCTGCGATCACACTCGCGGCCTCCGCGACCTGCGAGGCCGCCGGATACGGGGCCGGGGCCGCCTGCACCTTGAGCGGCGTGCCCACGGCCGGACGACCGGCGATGTTTTCGGGGAAGTCGATGAAGCAGGCGCCGGGCTTCTCGATCTGCGCGATCTTGAAGGCCTTGCGCACCACTTCGGTCACAGTCTCCGGCTCCAGCACCTGGACTGCATACTTCGTAATCGGCGCAAAGAGATTCACGAGGTTCAAGACCTGATGGGACTCCTTATGGAGACGCAAGGTCGAGGCCTGTCCGGCGATGGCGACAAGCGGCGCACGATCCATATTGGCGTCCGCAACCCCCGTGACGAGATTAGTGGCCCCGGGACCGAGCGTCGCCAGACACACGCCGGCGCGATGGGTGAGCCGACCGTAGACGTCCGCCATGAACGCGGCGCCCTGCTCGTGACGTGTGGTCACGAACCGGATGCGCGACTCCAGCAGGGCGTCCATGAGGGCGAGGTTCTCCTCACCCGGTATGCCGAAGATGTACTCGACCCCTTCGTTTTCCAGGCAGCGGACAAAGAGCTGCGCCGCATTCACCGTTAATGGGTCTCCGCGTGCTGCGCCTTATGCACGAGGTAGTCGACCTCGCGCAACAGCTGGCGCCGCCC
This sequence comes from Acidiferrobacter sp., assembly GCF_054609335.1. NCBI lineage: Bacteria > Pseudomonadati > Pseudomonadota > Gammaproteobacteria > Acidiferrobacterales > Acidiferrobacteraceae > Acidiferrobacter > Acidiferrobacter sp. The sequence goes on from NZ_JBTRWP010000051.1 coordinate 16,519, forward strand.
ACCGGCGAGGCTTGGGTTCGTGCGATAACGCCCGTCCACTATGAAGGTCGGCACGGAATGTATGCCCTCCTCGTTCTGCTGTTGACGGGCCTTGCGCACCGCAAGACCCACGGCAAAGGAACGATAGACGCTCGTAAAGCGCGTGGCGCTCACATGGCTATGGTGCGCGACCCAGGCCGATATGGTCGCGGCGTTGTCGAGCACCTCATGATGCACATGGATGGCATTAAAGAATTTGTCATGCAGGGCCTTCAGGAGGCCTAGGTCCTTGAAGGCGAAGAAGGCCCGCGCCTGCGGGAGCCAATAGGGGCTGATCGCCGCCGCCTGCCGCTCGAACGTGACATCCGCGGGCTTATGCGCAAGCCACTTGTTCAGAAGCGGTTCCAGATGAAAGCAATGCGGACAGCCGTACCAGAACACCTCCTGCACGAGGATCTTGGGTCCTGGGGGCACGGGTTGCGTGGGACTTACCCGAACATATTCCATGCTCTCGACCACGCCGGCCTGCGCTGCCGTCATCACTAATGGCAGGACCAGACCCACGACCAGGGCCAACTGTCTCCTCATCACGCTGTCTCCTTTAGAACATATGGGATGGTACTGTCCCCATTGTAGCCGCTTTTCTCTTGCCAATTGATGCGCCGCGCGGCCTGAAACCCGCCTTTCAGGATAGTACGGATACCGGAAGCCTCTTATACTGTCTGGGTCACGAAACCGACCGCCGGGCAGGCGGGAGGCGCGGCCTCGGGAACGTTCGTGAGCACTGTAGCGCGGCCGACCCCCCTGAAACAGGGGTCTACCGAAGCGGCTTGCAGGCAAGCCGCGCCGAGGGTGAGGCACGGCACTCCTGTTTTGGGCGGGTGATGCCATGGCCCGCATGATGCGCCGCGCGCCTGAGCGATCTGTGTGGCGGCAGAGGATGTCGGCTATCCTATATAAAAAGCCGAGCGTTCGGAGATTAGGGAAATGACGAGCAAATCCAAGGTCGAACTGGCAGAGTTCCTGACCCACCAATACCTGTGCGAGTCGCTCACGATCAAGGAGGTCGAGACGCTGCTCGACTACACGGAGCTCGTGCAGTTTCGCAAGAACGATACGATTGCCGACATAGGCGAGGTCGGCGAGGCCCTCTACTTCGTAGTGAAGGGCGAGGTGGCGCTCTATTACGACGATGGCGGCCAGGAGAGCGAGGTCGGACGCATGACCGAAGGAGAGCTCATGGGCGAAATGTCGTTTTTCGACCGCAAGCCGCGCTCGGCGCGCATGCGCGCCAAGTCCGACGACACACGCGTACTCTTACTGTCGCGCGCCAAATATAAGCGTATCCGCGTGGAACACCCTTATATCGCGGTGAATCTCCTGGAACATGCGGTGATCAGCCTCGACCATCTGTTCCGGCGCGTGAGCAACGATGTGGCGCTCTTTTCCCAGTACATCCATGGGGGCGGCGTCAAGAGGTAGTCCCCAGGGCAGTAAGCAGGCGGCCGTGCAGGCCCGCGAAGCCGCCGTTGCTCATGATGAGCACATGGTCGCCAGCGTGGGCATCGGCCACCAGACTCGCGATCAGATCCTCGTGCGTAGAAGAGACGTGGGCGCGGCAATCCGGCCCCCCCGTGACCGCCGCCTCGACATCCCAACCGATGTCCGGCGGGGCATAGATGTAGATCGCATCGGCCGCGGCAAGCGAGGGACCAAGGGTCTCGCGGTGCACGCCCTGACGCATGGTATTGGAGCGCGGCTCCAGGACGGCCAGGACCCGCGCCGGCGCCACCCGCGCCTTCAGGGCCTCGATCGTGGCCCTTATAGCGGTCGGGTGGTGCGCGAAATCGTCATACACCGTGACACCGCGCGCGCTCCCGAAGACTTCGAGCCGTCTTTTCACGCCACGGAAGGTCGCAAGCGCGCGCAAGGCCGTCTCGGGGGCGACCCCGGCGAAACGCGCCGCGCTCAAGGCCGCGAGCGCATTGGCCACATTGTGGCGGCCGGCGAGTCCCCAGCGCACGGTGCCGAGCTCGACGCCACGCAAGCGCACCCGGAAGGCACTACCATCGGGCGCCAACAACTCCGCCTCCCACCCGTCGGATCTCGAGAAATACTCGATGGGCGTCCAGGCGCCCGCCGCAAGCACCTCGGCGATGGCCGG
>NZ_JBTRWP010000052.1:0-18545 GCF_054609335.1 Acidiferrobacter sp.
CCACTGCTCCGTTTTCGGCCTCGAGCGGCGCATGGAGGTGCAGGCCGCCCTGAACGATCGGCCGATGGCCGAAGAGTTCATGCAAGACCACCGGTATCTTCTTTTCATGGAAGATCGCCTGCGGCCAAGTCGGCCAAGTGTGGGCTAGGGCCTGGCCCGGACGCAAGAGGCCTGCGCCTGCTGCCACCGCCAGGGCCGAACCCGAGAACGCCTGTTTCAAAAAGGTTCTGCGTGGAAGGTTCACGTGAAATTTTCTCCGCGTACTTTGAGTGTGTGGGAGAGAGTCCTCCCCCCCGGGTACAGAGACGCTGGGCCCCGGGGGATTATTCCTTCGCAGCCCCCACCATGACACCCCTTTGCGAGCCGAGCCGCGCTGCCGCAAGCCCTCAAACCTTCGCGAGTGCGGGCCGACGCTTACCGTTTCGTTTCCCCTGGAGACTCCGCCGTGATCTCGGGATCCAGGATGTCCCGAGGAGCGGTTGTGTCGTCCTGGCCAAACGTCAGCCGAGGAGGCGAGACCCGCCGCCAACTCCTCAATGCACACAAACACCCTACGGGCGGCCTCCTCGGAAACTCACTTCGCAACTCCAAGAAGGTCCGGATGTGCTCCGTCTTCGCGATTGCGTGATGTGTGATATGTGCACGGCAGCGATGGCCCCTCGCGCCCAAAGCAACCGGCTCTTCTGCGCCTTCAGGGTCTTGCGGTGCGCACCCGATAAGGGCGAATCCTCCGACGTTCGTCAAAACCGCGCAAATCGGCGTTTATCTCAGCTTTGTCCGGCTAGGGATCGAAGTCAACTGCGCGTTCGGTAATCTCAGAAGTCAGAGACCGCCTCCTTAATTCCCCAGGCACCAACCTCCCATGGCAGGTTGGTGAGGCGCACGCGGCCACCGAGCACAGGCCCTGCGACATCGAAACAGGCGACGTCGACTGCGAGCGCCGCCGCTTTTGGGAAGACTGCAACGATTCCGTCCAGGCTGGCTTGTTCGACGTTACAGAAGTGCGCGCGCCAGGGGTTTGCGAAACCCCTGGTTCATTGCGAAGCCGGCCTGATCGGTCTTGGTGCCGCCGATGTCGCCGACGGGCACAGGCACGTGTTCCTGGGCTACCATGGATCCTCCCCCTGTCCGATGCGCCCGTCACCGCAATCACCCGTCGCCGGCGCTTTAGGCGCCCATTCCCTCTTCAAGACGACCAGCCCCGCCGCGACCCAAGGCGCACCGCACCGAGTCACTGCGCGCGACGCAGCATTCGCCTCCCGCACAGGCGCCGCAGCGCTTCGAGCCACACACCGATCCCCGCCAGCAGGATGGTTCCATAGACCAGCTGGACAGGCCCGATCCAGGCAAATGCCATCAGCCGGCGGAGAATTGGCACCGCCACCATCAGTATAAGCATCGCGGCCGCGGCGATGGAGACAGAAACTATCCACGGGTTGTGCGTGCCAACATGCCGGTAAAGGGGCCGCGACAGATCGCGGTTCGCAGCAATCAGAAACAGCAGTCCGAGCACAAGACCGATGAAAATAGACAGGCGGCATTGCGGCGCAGTAAGTCCCTGCCTCACCATAAACTGGTTGCCTGCAAGCAGCCACACGGCAATCCCCGCGCCCTGCACCGAGGCAAAACCGAGGCTCGATGCGCCAAACGGCGTGGCCGACAGCGGGCGTGGCGGACGCGTCATGACATCGGGATCTGCGGGCTCCGCCTCGAACACCACGGAGCAGGCGGGGTCGATCAGCAACTCGAGCAGCACGATGTGTACCGGCCGAAGCAGCGCCGGCTCGTGGACCAACACAGGAAATATCACAAGGACGATGATCGGCACATGCACTGCGAACACGAACCGAGTTGCCTTGGTGATATTGTCATAGATCCGCCGACCTTGTCGGATTGCCGCAACTATGCTTGCAAAACTGTCGTCGAGAAGAACAATATCCGCCGCTTCTCTCGCCACATCAGTACCCCTCTCGCCCATGGCCACACCCACGTCGGCCGCCTTGAGAGCGGGCGCATCATTGACTCCGTCCCCGGTCATGGCCACCACCAGGCCGCTTTCCTTCAGGCCCTGCACCAGCCGTAATTTCTGCTCCGGCTGCAGACGCGCGCAAATGTCCACATGGCTCATACGCCTGCGCAGCGCGTCGTCCGACAAGGCCGCGATCTCGGCGCCGGTGATGACATCCGGTCGATCGCTCAAGCCGACGCGAATGGCGATGGCGCGGGCTGTCACCGCATGATCCCCCGTCATCATGATGACCCGCACACCCGCCCCCCGGCACTCGGCGAGCGCCGACGGAACCGCCGCCCGTGGCGGATCCATGAAACCGACAAGCCCAATGAACGTCATGCCGAGATCGCGCTGCGTCGGCGGCCGCAGTCCACGGAGTTCGCCCTTTGCGACCCCAAGGACCCGCAATCCGCGCTCGGCCATCGCCGTCACCCGGCCGTGGATGCGCGTGACCTCGGCGGGCGGCAGATGGCACATGTCCACGACGGCCTCGGGCGCCCCCTTTGTCGCCAGCACCTGCACGCCATCATCCCGGACATAGACATGCGTCATCGCCAGCATGGCCGGTGATATGTCGTATACGTATTCATGGGTCAGTTTCGCGTGCGAGCCCGGGCCCCAACGCCGCGCGAACTGGCAAATGGCGCGCTCCATGCGATCGAAAGGATCAGCGGGCGTGGCCAGACGCATGGTGTCGATGAGCACGCTAAACAGGGCGGGTGGCGTCACATCGCCGTCTACGCGGAAATCAGTGTCCGCAACGGATAGTTGCGCTATCTCCATGCGGTTTTCCGTGAGCGTGCCGGTCTTGTCGACCGCCAGCACGCCGATGGCGCCGAGTGTTTCCACGGCCATGACCCGCTGGGTAAGGACCTTTTGCTGTGACAGGCGCCAGGCCCCCAAGGCGCGGAACACCGTGAGGACGACCGGAATCTCCTGGGGCAGGATCGCCATTGCCAGCGCAATGCCAGACAGCAGACTGTCGAGAAATGTTTGGCCGCCCCAGAGCCAGCTCAACAGAATCTGGGCCGCCGCCAGTGAAAGTCCCACGACCGTCAAGTCACGAATCAGTCGGCGCGAGGCGCGCTGCAGGCCCGATGGCCGCTCCCGCGTCTTAGCGAGCGACTGACCGATACGTCCGATGGCGGTGGTGGTGGCGATGGCGCGTACAACCGCAAACCCCTGACCCTTCGTCACGACTGTGCCAGCAAACAGGGAAGCCGCGTTCTCGCCGCCCGGCAAGCCCAAGCTCGCGTCGGCGGGCCCCGGCCATTTGTCGACGGGCACCGATTCGCCCGTCAGGAGCGACTCGTCCACGGCGAGACGGCCCTCGAGCAGTAGCGCGTCCGCCGACACGCGATCCCCCTCGCGCAGCATCAGCACATCGCCACGCACCACTTCGCGCGCCGGAACGTAAAACTCGCCCCCATCGCGAATGACGCGCGCGCGGGGAGCGGACAGATCCCGCAGGGCCTCAAGCGCACGCTCGGTCTTGCGCTCCTGGGCCACCGTGGTGGCGATGACGATAAACACGAAGCCAAGCAGGAAGAGCGCCTCGGCGCGGTCGCCCAGCGCGAGATAGACGGCTCCGGCCACGAGCAGCATCTGGAACATGGGCTCCGCGATCACACCCACCGCGAGCGCCCACAGCGGCTTGGGACTGCTGCCCGGGAGGATATTGTCGCCTTCCTCGCGGCGACGGCGCAGCGCCTCCTCCGGACTCAGCGCAAGATCTCTCGCTCCCCCATTGGGCCTGTTTGCGGGCACCACCGGCTCCTTGCTTCTAGAACCTCGCGGGCATGCCTCTCATGCGGCCCACCCGCGCCGCCGCGGCCGCCGGTCCTTTTGTTCCCGACACTATGACAGAGGCGGCACGGACACAACCGACCAAGGTCGATGCCCGCCACACCGTATCCCTATGATCAGGTGCCACGCTGGCTTCCCCTGTGTCACAGTAGTTGCCGGTGTGCCAAGAAGTCGCTCTCTTGGGGAATAAGGAGCGACTTCTTGGCACACCGGCAACTGCCTTGACACGCACCGGCTGCCATAAGGGCGTCAATATTCTCCTTTGTGAAGCACCTGGGACAGGTGAAACGGATACCCCCAACCCCCGGGAATGCGATAACAAGATACCGCTTAGCAAAAGACGCGGCGCCCTGTACAGTTATGTCCCGTGAACACACCTCAAACCGAGACGCTCGCGTCTGCAACCGGCGACCTCTGTGGGCCGCGGGCCCTCAAGGCCTGCGCGACACGCTAGATGCGAACCTCCTTTTGTCACCGGCAGCCCCGACGCGCCGGGCAAACCCCTCTCCTCGCCCTAGTACTGCTCCTCTCGGGCTGCGCCGTGGGGCCCGCCTTCCATGCGCCCAAGCTTGCCAACCCGGCACGCTTCGTAAGCGCCCCGCAGAATGCGCCCCCCCGTTGGCCCAGCGCCACATGGTGGCGGGGCTTCGGCTCCGCGCCGCTCGACCACTTCATCAGTGAGGCCGAGCGTCACAACTTCAGTATCCGGGTGGCAGCGGCCGAACTCGAAGCCGCCAACGCCAATGCCGAGGTCGCAGGCGCCCCCCTGTTGCCGGCCGTGAATGCGACGGGCAACGCGCAGTGGCAAAGGATCCCTCATCCGGGCGCTGCGGCAGGTGCTTTTGCCACAGGTGGCCACACCCCGAGCCCCCTCTATGGCGCGTCGGCGCAAATCTCCTACATGGTCGACCTCTGGGGGAAAAACCGCGACGCCTTGCGCCAAGCGCTCGCCGACGCGCAGGCCTCGCGTTTCAACCGTGACGCCGTGGCCTTGACCGAAGTGACCGCGGTCGCAACCACCTGGTTTCAGATCCTCGCTGACCGTGACGCCCTTGCCATAGGCTTGCGCAACTTAACGGCTGCCACCACGCTGCTCACCCAACTCAAGGCCGAGTTCGCCGCCGGCACCGTCGACGCCGTGACGGTCGCCCAGCAAAGCGCCCTGGTGGCCTCGGAGCGCGCCAATATCCCGGTCCTGCGCTCGCAACTGCGTCAAGAGACCCTGAGCCTCGGCATCCTCATAGGCCGCGCGCCTGAATCCCTCACCATCCCACAGGAAACCATCGCGTCGCTTAAAGTTCCGCGTCTCATACCGGGGCTCCCCTCGAGCCTTGTACGCCGGCGCCCCGACATTGCCCAGGCGCAAGCCAACCTCATAGCCGCTAATGCCGGCGTTCGGGCGGCGATCGCGAGCTTCTTCCCCTCCATCACCTTGACGGGCTCCGCCAATGAAAGCAGCGCCGCCCTCGATACCCTGCTTGCGCCTGGGTCGCTCCTACTGAATGCCGCCGCTTCCGCAACCCAGCCCCTCTTCGAAGGTGGTCGCCTAACGGGCAACCTCGCAGTATCGCGCGCCGTCTACGAAGAGGATGTAGCGACTTACGAGGAGACGGTGATCCGCGCCTTCACAGACGTCGAGACATCCTTGACGGCGCTGCACTACGCCACCATACAAGAGCGCCGCGAGGCGGAGGCGGTGCGTGAGGCGCACCGCGCCCTGGCCGCGGTGCGCGCACAACTAAATGCCGGCATCGTGGACGTAAGCGCGGTACTCACCGCCGAAGAGACGCTCCTGGGCGACGAGAACAACTACACACAAGCGGAGCTCACACGGCTCGACGCCGCAATCCACCTCTACCAAGCCCTCGGTGGCGGTTGGCATCTGCGCCGGCCGCTGGGCCGAACAGGAAGCTGACATGTCACGTCGTCGACGCATCATCCTCGTTCCCGTGTTCCTCCTGGGCGTCCTGCTTATCGTCCGGCTCGTGGAGCGACCGCATAAGGCTCATACCACGCCACCTGTGATTCCCGTGCGCGTGGCGCCGGTCAAAACCGCGGATATCCCGATCACCGTGCGCGCGCTCGGTCTTGTCCAAGCCTATCGCACCGTCACGATCCAGCCCATGATCACAGGACCTCTACAGGCCGTGGATTTCCGGCAAGGTAGCTTCGTGCACCGCGGCGCCCTGCTCGCGCGCATCGACCCGCGCCCCTATGAGGCAGCGCTCGCCCAAGCCCGGGCCCGGCGCGACCAAGACCTGGCGCTGCTCGCGGTCGCACGCGATACCCTGAAGCGCTATGAGCTTCTGATCACGCATCACTACATATCCGCCGAGATCGTGGCGCAACAAAAGGCCACGGTCGCCGAGGACCGTGCGATCGTGGCGCAAGATGACGCGGCGATTGAAACCGCCCGCACTAACCTAAGCTACACCCGCATCAAGGCCCCAATCACTGGACGCACGGGCATTCTTGCCGTCAACGCCGGCAATATCGTAAGCCCCGCGACCCCCGGCGGCATCGTCACAATTACCACCCTGCAACCGATCTATGTCCTTTTTAGCCTCCCCCAGCAAGACCTTCCCGAGGTCATGCAGGCGCTGCACACCCGGGGGCAAAACGTGACGGCGTTTGTGCGCAAGGACGGGCGCCGCGTCGTGGCCGCGCGCGGCGTGCTTGCGGTCCTCGACAACGTCATCAACCAGTCCACCGGCACTCTCACCCTGAAGGCGCGCTTCAAGAACCCATCATTCGCCCTCTGGCCCGGGGCCTTCGTGAACGTGCGCCTGCAAGTACGCACCGAACGGCACGCCCTGGTCGTGCCTTCAGTGGCGATCCGCCAGGGCCCTGAGGGCTCGTTCGTCTATGTCGTGCGCAAGGGGCGCGCGAAGAAGAAGGCCGGCGGCTCAAGCGTCCCCGTCACGCGCGTAGCCCCGGTCCCGGTCAAACTCGGCTTTGCCGACCAGGAACTCACGGTGGTGCGCGCCGGGCTGCGCGCAGGCGAGCAAGTCGTAGTCTTGGGAGGCTCGCGCCTACACCCTGGGGCGCACATCCAGATCCTGCCCACACCACTCCAAAACACGCGAACGACTGGCCACCCGTGAACATTTCGCGCCCCTTCATCACGCGTCCGATCGCCACCACCCTCCTCGCCGTGGCCTTGGTGCTGGCCGGGCTCTTGGGTTACCGCGCGCTGCCAGTCGCGTCTCTGCCGTCCGTGGCCTTCCCCACAATCCTAGTCACGACTCGCCTGCCAGGCGCCAACGCCGACACCATTTCCCGCCTCATCACAGCCCCCCTCGAGCGCCAGCTCGGGGACATCGCGGGGCTTGCGGCTATGAGCTCAGTGAGTTCCTACGGCATGAGCGCCATCACCCTGCGCTTCGACCTTCGCGAGCCGCTCGCCACCGCCGCCCAAGCGGTCCAGGCGGCGATCAATGCGGCCGCCGCGACCCTGCCGCCGAACATCCCCTATCCGCCGGTCTATACCGAGGTAAACCCGGCAGACGCGCCAATCGCCATTATCGCCCTGACATCGCGCACCGCACCCCTTTACGCGCTCGCCAACGCCGCCAATACGCTGATCGCCCCGCGTCTGAGTGAAGTCTCGGGCGTGGGACGGGTACGTGTCCAAGGCGGGATGAAAAAGGCCATACGCGTCAACGTGGATCCCCAGCGCCTCGCCGCCTACGGTCTGTCCCTGGAGGCGGTGCGCACGGCGATCGGGAACGCCAATCAAAATGGGCCCAAAGGGGGACTCGAGGGACGCAGACAGGCCTTCGCCATCGGGGCCTCTGATCAGATCCACACCGCCCGTGACTTTCGTGACATTGTGGTCGCCTCCGTCGGCGGCGCACCCGTCACCTTGGGCGACGTGGGCACGGTCGGGTCGGGCCTCGAAAACTCGGCCGTGACCACGACCTACAACGGCGTACCGGCGGTGCTGCTCTCCATAGACCGGGAACCGGGCGCCAACATCGTACGCACCGTGGCCCGTGTCGAGGCGAGCCTGAAGGGCCTCTCCCAGGCGCTCCCGGCTGGCACCAAGCTCTCGGTGGTGGCCAATCGCACAATTGCGATCAAGGCCTCGGTGGCGGATGTCGAGCTCACACTTGTCACTTCGGTCATCCTCGTCATCCTCGTCATATTCGTGTTTCTGCCTACATGGCGGGCAGCGCTAGTGCCCGCAGTCGCCCTGCCCCTTTCGCTGATCGGCACCTTCGCGGCCATGCACGCACTCGACTTCAGCCTCGATAATCTGTCGCTCATGGCGCTCACCGTGGCCTCCGGCTTCGTCGTGGATGACGCCATCGTCATGATCGAAAACATCGTGCGTTTCCTGGAGGCCGGAGCCAAGCCGCTCGCCGCGGCCCTCGAGGGCGCTCGCCAGATCGGCTTTACAATCATCTCGCTCACTGTGTCGCTCATCGCAGTCTTCATCCCGCTACTCTTCATGCCGGGCCTCGTGGGCCGGCTATTTCGAGAATTCTCCCTGACGCTTTCGGTCGCCGTGGCCCTCTCGGCGCTCATTTCGCTTACGCTCACCCCCATGATGTGCGCCCATCTCTTGCGACCGACCGCCGCACAGCGTTCCGTCGTGGCGCGCACGATCGATGATCTCTGGGTGCGCTTGCGAGAACGTTACCGTCGCGCGCTCCTTTCGGTGTTGCGCCACCGGAGTCTGGTCTTGCTGCTCTTTGGCGCGACACTCGCAGGCACCTTGGCGCTCTTTCTGGCGATCCCCAAGGGCCTCTTGCCGCGCCAAGACACAAGCGAGATCGCAGTCACCACCCATGCCCGCGCTGACATATCCCTGCGCGCGTTCGCGCGCCGCCAAGCGCAGGCCGTGGCCCGCATCCTGCGCGATCCGGCCGTGGCCGGGGTTACCTCCTACATCGGCACCGGGCTTACCAACCCGACACCCAACATAGGGCACCTCACGATCGTCCTAAAGCCCATCGGTACGCGTCCGGCCCTGCCAGTGGTGGAGGCAGGCTTAGCGCGCGTGCTGCGGACCATCCCGGGCCTTAGCGCTGACTTGCGACCAGTGCAGGACGTCACTCTCTCCTCGCGGCCGTCGCCGACCGACTATCAATACACGCTCACAAGCACGGACCCCCAGGCGCTTACCCGCTTTTCGAGGGCGCTCGTGCAGCGCTTGCGGCATGACACGAAACTGCGTCACGTCACAGCCGACACCGAGAACACAGGGCGCGAGACCTTTGTACATATCATGCGGGCCCGCGCCGCGTCGCTCGGCGTTACCGTGCAGGCAGTGACGAATACCCTCTACGACGCCTATGGACAGCGCCAGGTATCAACCATTTACACACAAAACAATCAGTACCGCGTGGTATTGGGTGTGGCACCGCGGTTTCGCCAAAGCGTAGCGGGGCTGGGCTCGCTTTACGTTCCTGGGATCGGCAATGCCCAGATCCCGCTCGCCGAGATCGCCCGCATCGATATCCGCCCCGCGCCGCTTGCCATCACGCAAGAAAACCAGATCCCGTCGGTGGCCATAGGCTTCGACCTTGCGCACCGCGTGCCACTCGAGACGGCCGAACGGTCCATAGCACGCGCTGAACATGGGCTACGGAAACCTCTCTGGGTCCATGGGAGCTACGCAGGGGCGGCCGCGCGGTTTCAGTCCGCGCTCGCGCGCGAACCTTGGCTCATCATGGCGACCCTGGTCGTGATCTATATCGTTCTTGGGGTTCTCTACGAAAGCGCGATCCATCCATTGACCATTTTGTCGACTTTGCCATCAGCCGGCGTCGGGGCCCTTGCCGCGCTCTACTTCACCCATACCGAATTTACCATCGTAGCTTTAGTCGGCATCGTACTGCTCATGGGTATCGTGAAAAAAAACGGCATCATGATGGTAGATTTTGCGATCGAGGCGCAGCGCCGTGGACTCGCACCCCTTGACGCCATCGTCGAGGCCTCAGTGCTGCGCCTGCGTCCCATCATCATGACCACGTTCGCAGCGCTCCTCGGTGCGGTACCACTCATCCTCGAAGGAGGCGCAGGGGCGGAGCTTCGCGGCCCCCTTGGCATCACGATCATAGGCGGTCTCCTGGTAAGCCAACCGCTCACACTGTTCACGACACCGGTCATCTACCTCACCTTGGATCGCTTTCGTAGGCCCGACTGGCTCGGGATAGCGCCCGCGCTTGAGGACTGAGGCATGAACGTCTCCGCGCCCTTCATCAAGCGCCCCATCGGGACCATCCTCATTGCCCTTGGCCTCCTGATCAGCGGCATCGTCGCCGATCGCATGCTGCCTGTGGCGGCGGTCCCGAACATCCCGCTGCCCGCCTTCGTCGTGCTCGCCAATGAACCGGGCGCCAACCCCCAGACGATGGCAAGCACCGTGGCCGCCCCCCTAGAGCGACAACTGGGCAAGATTCCCGGTCTCGACCAGATGCTGTCGTTCAATTCGATCGGTGCAAGCAATGTCGTGCTGTTCTTCTCGCGCATCGGCGGCGCCGCCCAAGATGCGGCCGCCATTCAGGCGGGCATCAACGCGGCCCTGCCGGATTTGCCCGCAAACCTGCCCTCGCGCCCCTTTTACAAGGAGTTCAATCCCGCCTCGCGGCCCATCTTGACGATGGCCCTCACCTCGCGCACGCGGCGGCCGGGAGCGGTCTACGACGCGGCTGATACGATACTTGCCGAGACCCTTGCGCAAGTCCCGGGCGTAGCCCTCGTGCAACTAAACGGCGCCCAATCGCCTGCGGTCCGGATTGATGCACACCCTCGCGCGCTCGCCCGCGCAGGACTCACCGTCCAAGACATCTATACGGCGGTCCGGGATGCCAATGTGTTAAGCCCGCTCGGCGAATTTCGCGGCCCGCATCGAGACACGGTGCTGGCCACCAACGGCCAGCTGCATACGGCCCGCGCGTATCGACGCCTCGTCCTCAAAGCCCACGCGGGGGCCTTTGTCCGCCTGGGCAATGTCGCCACGGTCTCGACCGGCGTGGCTAACACCAACCTCGCGGCGTGGGATGGGGCGCGGCCAGCGGTCCTTGTGACCATTACCAAGACCCCCGAGGCGAATGTCATAGCGACCATCGCTGCCATCAAAAAACGCCTTCCCGCGATCCGCCAGGCGCTCCCTCCCGACGTCAATCTCCATATATTGACCGACCGCACCACGACCATACGCGCCAGCATCCACGACATCGAAATCACGCTCTTGATCACTGTGGTGCTTGTGCTCGCCGTGGTATGGGGATTCATGGGGCACGCCGCGCCCACAGTCGCCGCCGGCGTGACCGTGCCGCTATCGATCGCGGGCACCCTGGCGGGGATGTGGGCGTTTGGATTTTCGCTCGACAACTTCTCGCTTATGGCGCTCACCATCTCCGTGGGTTTTGTGGTCGACGACGCCATCGTCATGATCGAGAACATCATGACCCAGATCGAATCCGGCTACCCGCCCCTGGAAGCGGCCCTGCGGGGCTCGCGCCAGATCGGGTTTACCGTGATGTCCATCACCCTGTCCTTGATCGCGGTCTTCATTCCCTTGACGCTCATGCCCGGGATCGTGGGGCAGTTCTTTCATGAATTCGCCGTGACGCTCACCCTTGCGATCGCTGTATCGGCGCTGGTCTCGCTCACCGTCACCCCTATGATCTGCGCCCACTTCATGGGACGCACCAACACCGCGCCACCCCTGGGCTCGCTCGCGGCACGGCTAGCCTCAGCCTACCGGGGCACTCTGAGCGCCTATGAGCGCTCCCTCGATTGGTCCCTGCGCCACCGCCGCCTCATGCTGTTCTTGACCTTCGCCACAGTGGTGATCACAGTCGCGCTCTACACGCGTGTGCCGAAAAGCTTCTTGCCCGAGGAAGACACGGGGCTTGTCATCGGCAATACCGTCGCTGGCGCCGATGTGTCCTTTGCGCGTATGAAGACCTTGCAGCGCCGGGTCGTCGCGGTACTCCTTCAGGATCGCGATGTCGCCACGGTGAGTTCAAGTATCGGCGTCGTCAATGGATTCACGTCACCCAACCGCGGCAAGCTTTTCATAGGACTCAAGCCGCGCGATCAGAGGAGCCTTTCGGCGCGCGCCGTGCTCGCGCAGCTTGCGCCTAAGCTGAAGCGCATAACGGGCATCCAGACCTACCTGCAGGTAGCGCAGGACATCTTCCTCGGGGGCCGGCCCGCAAACGGGCAATACCAGTTCACGATCCTCGACCCCTCGCTGGAATCGCTTGGCCTCGTCGCCCACGAAATCGAGCAGCGGATCGCCCATCTCCCTGGCATCCGCGCCGCGTCCTCCGACCAGGATAAGCCCGAGCCACAGATCACAGTTGCCATTGACCGCAAACGCGCGGCGCGCCTGGGGGTATCGGTGGCCGCCGTCGACGACACTTTGAATAATGCCTATGCGCAACGCCAAGCGAGCCGTATCTACGATGCACGCAACCAGTATCAGGTCGTCTTGAAGGTTCCACCCGGGCTCGCCGCATCCCCCAATCAGCTCGATCACCTTTACGTTGCCGGAACGAATGGACCTGTGCTGCTGCCTGCGATCGCACGCTTCATTCGCACGGCCGTGCCCCTGTCGGTCCGCCACGACGACGGTATGCCGGCGGCCAGCATAAGTTTCAATCTAGCGCGCGGTGCCGTCCTGGGTCCTGTGGTGACAGAGATACAAAAGGCCGTGGCGGCCATGCCGCTGCCTGCGGGCGTGCGCGTACGTTTTGGGAGCAATGCCAAGTTCTTCTTGAAGTCGATCAAGGCAGAGCCGCTCTTGATCCTTGCGGCCTTGGCCACGATCTACATCGTCCTTGGGGTGCTCTATGAGAGCCTGGCTCAGCCCCTGACGATCCTCTCGACTCTCCCCTCAGCGGGCGTGGGCGCGCTGCTCGCACTCGAACTCACCGGCATCCCGCTGTCGCTGCTTGCGATCATCGGGATCTTCCTGCTGATGGGTATTGTGAAGAAAAACGGCATCATGCTGGTCGATTTCGCGCTCGAGGCGGAACGAACCCAAGGGCTGAGCCACGAGCAGGCCATCCGTGCGGCGTGCTTGAAGCGCTTCCGCCCCATACTGATGACCACCCTCGCGGCACTGCTCGGCGCCCTCCCTCTGGCGCTTGCCTTCGGCACCGGCCACCACTTACGGCAACCGATCGGCGTCACCGTCATAGGAGGACTGCTCGTATCCCAGGCCTTGACCTTGTACACAACACCGGTCGTCTACTTGGCGCTCGCCCGCCGCCGCAAGCAACAGGCTCCTGCAACGGCGCGCCCCGTCAGTTCGTGAAAGTTATGAAGAGCGCCGATGTCCAAACCTTGGCATCATCGATCTGCCGGCCGACGAAGTACACGGGCCTGAACCCGTGCGGACCATTCTCGGGGCTCACGGTGATCCGCCCAGAGACCTCACGCGGCGGCGCCTGCTCGCTCATGCGCTCCCAGGCCAGGAACATCTCGACCCCAGGCAGGGTGTGGCGCAAAGCCGCCTCGCGCAACAGATCTTCCCCCTTTACCTCCCAGCTAAAGCTAGGACAGGGCTCAAAGGGATTGCCTTCACGAACGTCGCCCACCTTGACGTAGCCGTCTATCGTCCCTTCGATGCGTAAGGTGGCCGAAGCCCAATCCGTGCAATCGATCTCGATGGCGTCGGCGTCGCCATAGGTTTCACTCCGAAAACCAATCTGGGTCGCACCTTCGCGCCAACAAGCCTCCTCTTTATGCTCGAAGCCGCGCGCCGTAAAGCTATGGATGACCGCGCCCTTCAGTGTGATCGTTCCGCGCCATGCCGCCGCCCGGTAGCGATCTTTGATGCGCGCCCCACCCCAGCGGATGCGGATCTTGCGCGGCGAGTAACCAAGCTCCTCCTGGAGATTGCGGCGCCAGAACAGGCCCGTGTGATCGTAGGCGGCGATCTCGTCCCAACCTGCGTCCCCGAGAAACCGGTAATCGACGAGCGCGGGCCCCTTGTTCTTAAGCTCGTCGCCCTGGATAGACGCGCCGCAACGGCTCAAGCCCACGGTGCGCTCCCCCGTGGTCGCAAAGGTATGGCGCGCGCGTAGTGCCCGGCCTATAGCCTGGCGCGTCAGGGCTTGGGCCACCACGCCCGCAAGGCCCCCCTTGGTCCCGAACACCGCGGTGCCCGGCACGCCACCTCCGCACCGCCCCCGATGTTCATCGCCCGCCATGGACGCCCCGATCTTATAGCCACGCTCCATGGCCTCTTGGTACAACCAGCCAAAATGCCCCCACGACGAACCGATCTCGACCAAACGCTCCAACGCCGGATGGTGCCAGTCCAAGACACAGCGTCGGCCACCCACGTGCGGGATCAGCAGGTGACCCTCGGAATCCGCCGCATAGGCCGCCCACAACTCCTCAAGCGGCCATGCCCCAGGCTCGATGTGCGCGCCGGCACCCATGTCCTCGTTCCACTCAAAAGCGCGCACATGCTCCCCGGACTTCAGGTAGGGAAACTCCGGGGTCCGTCCATGGAGATAGACCACATTATGATCTCCTCCCGCGCAGGAACTGCCGCACCACTCAACGCCCGGATACGCGACAAAGGCGCCATCGACATTAATGGTGTCGATCTGCCGCACGGTCTCATCCCACCGGTCTTTCGTGATATTAAAGTCGTTGTGCGCAAAGGCCAGAACATCGAGCCCCGACACGTCGCGCCCATAGGCGAGGTTATAGCTCGTGCTATTGGTCCCTATCGTATCCTCCGAATGCACATGCAGATCGGCGTAGTACATGCGCTCGCAAGCGAGGTCTTTATCCACGGCGAGATAGCTCTCGGCGCTCGCGACAGCGGGCTGCCCCGCGAGACTTGCGGTCACGATGAGCTCGCCCGCCGCATCCGTCGGAAGATCATCCAGAGTCACCACCGACCATCCGTGCGCAGGGAACACCACCTCGCCTCCGTGGACCTTCCGATCTGCGCGTGTGGCCGCAATATTCAGCGCATAGGGCTTGTCGCGGCAGGTATTACCCCACGCGTCCTCGGCCCGTAGCCGCATAACGGCGCGCGCACCTAAGCGTACCAAGCGTGGACCCGTGAAAACTAGGCGCGAGACCTCTCCCGGGACGATCTGCAGGATCACATCGTTTGGAATCGCGGCGAAGCGCGATGTCCCCAAGGGATCGACATAACACCGTATACGGAAATTTTCCTCAACGAAGGTTTGACTCCGGGTGCCCGGGCCGCCGTAGCGCCGGTCCCCGATGCGTACGATGATGTGATCACCGGCCTTTAGGTAACCGTCGACCGTATCCACGATGATGGCCTTCTGAAACGGCCGCTCATGGCCTTTCTGGTCGAACCGCACCTTGAGTGCCTGCACGGTGGCCGGGCTCTGCCCTGAAACCAAAGGGCCCGCCTGATATTCGGCGCTCACATAGTCCGCACCACAGGGGTCGGTGGTCTGAAAGAGCGCCCAATCGGAATAAAACCGGAAGGTCGCCTTGAAGACCGAGCCATCCGCCATACCCGCCGCACCGAGCTCGTAATCGAGCACGATCTCGGTCCATGCGCCCGCCTCAAGAACAGACGCGTTGCAGCGCACGCTCCCCAAAAACGGCGTCTCCTTCAGCTGCTCGTACAGTCCGCGGGGCGCCACATAGCTACCCAATTTGCGCGAAAGTTCTAGTTCCGTCATCTTCTTCACGACCCATCCCCTCACTTATATAAACCGTATTCCCACTCTGGCCCTACAAGGGCAGTCCTATGGCCGCGAGCCATAGCGGTTGTATCAAAATCACATAAAGATTGGCCACGATCGACAGCGGCACCCCAAACTTGATGGCCTCCCACCCAGATGTCTCGGAGGCGCTCCAGGCGATCAGGAAGGCGGTAATGGAGATCGGCAGAAAAAACGCGTATTGCAGGCAGTTGGTTATGATAAGTGAAAACGGCAGGACCGGGACGTGCAAGGCGTGCGCCAGGCCCGCCGACAGCGGTATGAAAGCGGCCCCCGCCGCGACCGCACTTACGATGCCGGCGCGCGCGATCTGAAATCCAAACACGAGCAGGATCAACACCACAAGAAAGGGAAGATGGCTGCCTTCGATCAAACCCACCACGCCATGCGACATCCAGGTCACCGTGCCCGCCTTATAAAGCGCCGTGCCAAGTGAGATCGCGCCCCCGAGGAGCATCAGGATATCCCATAGCATATGTTTGTTGACTTCCTGGAAACCCACGCCACTCCACGGCACAAACAAGAGCGAAGCCGCGAGGAGCGCCGTCATGCCCGGAGGGATCCATCCGCCTATCCAGAGCGTCATGCCAAGCGCAAGGCAAAAAAGCGTCCATATCTCGGTATGCGTGATGCGCCCCAGATCCTCCTTCATCTTGGCAAGCCCCGCCTCCGCCCCGGGGATATCAAGACCACCTAGGCGAAAATAGGCGATCACATAGAAATAGGTAATGGGTATAAGCCCCCAGAGCGGCAGATTGAGCCACGCCCAGCGCGCCCACGAGATCGTTATGCCATCTGTACTTTTCAGATAGGCTGCGAGCATCAGATTCGGAAACGCGCTCGTCAGCATGAGAGGGCCTATGAACAGCGGCAGGAGGCCCGCAATCAGATACATGACCGCCGTGTTAATACGTCGCGACTCGGGCAGCGATTCCTTGCCGGCCATGAAGGACGAAACACCCTTGCACATCGGCAGAAAGAGCGCGCATTCGTTTACGACCGGAAGAAAGGGCTTGGTTGCCACCTCGGCCAAGGTGAGCCCAAGCAAAACGCGCGTTGCGCGACTCGAGCGCATGGCCGTGGCCACGGTGAGCGTGATGCGCCTCCCCAAGGGCGTGCTCATCATCACAGCGGCGATGATAAAGGCCCCCGCGGCAAGGAAAAAAATATCCCCATTGAATCCCCCAAAGGCAGGCTTCACCTTCATGCCAGCCATAAGGACGAGCAGCAGAGGGGATGCCAGACCCACGAGCGCCTTCGGCAGGGCGTTCGTGACCATGCACACGATAAACCACAGAAACACCCCGAGCACCGCCTGACCCGGCCGCGTAAGCCCGTGCAGAAGGGGCCCAAACCGCAGAATAAACAAGACGAGGAACGCACCCGCGAGACCCAGCGCCCTTCGGCCTTTATGCCCCTCGGTGCCCTCCGATCCCCCAACCAACGTCGCTTCTCCCTCGACAACCGTAGCCATAGCTCACTCCCTTGTGCTGGATCGCGTCCCTGGTCAGGCCTAGACACCACGCGTCAGGCCCACCCGTCTTTATAAGCGCGTTATTATTTTCGAACTTTTTGGACATCCATAGCCGGAACGAGCAGATCACTCACCTTACCCCATTCGGCCCTCGGCGCCAACGCGCGTTCTGCACGCGCGGCGCCAGAGTTTCATCCTCGCCCTTCCGGACGGCCGCGTCTCAACGTTGGGCTATGCCCACTTGGCCGCCGCCGCTGAAATACAAGGTGTTATTCAAAAGGTGAGAGAGGCCGGCGTAATCGCGCCGATTGGCCGGGACGAACCGCCCAGCCCCGTAGGCATGTCGAAGAGTGCGCGTAGCCGCCTGCCCGGCCGGTGACAAGAGCGCCGCACGGATGCGCGCCTGCACCCCAGCCGGCACGCGGGGCCCGGCTGATATGGCCTGATTGGGATAGACCGGTGTCCGATAGAGCGTGCGCACAGTATGCCGCCCCTTCTCGTAAAGCTTGAGGTTGGCGATCGGCAGCACGGTCGCCCCGCAGCGCTTATCCATGAGGCCTTTGTAGGCCGCGGGCCATCCATGCACCACGACCAGATAGGGTTGGCGCGTTATGTAGGAAAACTGACTCAACAGCGACAGCGTGCCGAGATTCGGTGGTGAATTCGCGCAGACCGGCTGCCCCGCAAGCTGCGACAGTTTCGTGAACCGTTCGCCGCGACGCACCACGACTGCAAACACGAACGGCTCTGGGAGTCGCACCAGAGGCATGTCGCCCAGATAGCGGTCGCGCCAGCTCGTGAAATGGGGCCCGTCGAAAACGATGTCGTACTTCCCCTCCGTCATCGCTCGGCTATAAGTGAGCCAGTTGCCCGGCTCACGATACACGATCTTGTGCCCTGCCGCGTGACTTAGAAAACGGGCGATAGGCGCATACATTGCCTCTTGCTGCGCGCGCGTTCCCCGCGGCGGCGCGGTGAAAATCCAGGGTTTGCGATAGCCTCCTGCCGTCAAGCGCCCGCTCGACCCTCCAAGTGCCCCCGGCGGGGCACCCAGATAAGAAACGTCAAGCGTCCCGGGTCTCGCCATTGCCGGGTTTATCGCCAGAAGGGACATTGCCGATATAATAAAACTGGATATAACCTGGACCCTCATACACTTTCTCCCTGGGAAAAACACGCCATACTCCTATTATTGTGCTGATCTCATTACAAAGATGGAATGTTGCATGCGTCGACTATCTAAACATACCACTTTTCCACTCTAGACGAATATATTCCAGCCGCCTCGCGCAACAGATGAGCGGGCGCCGAGTGGCGACAAGCGGCACAAAACCCGGATCCGGGTCGATCGGCACAAGACCGTATCCAGATGCCGTCGCCCAGCGCCACCCACACCATAAGCCTGCACTAATGGAAATAAAGCCCCCCCCTTAAGAGACATGTTGGGTTCTCCTAGGGCGCGGAAGGAAGGCATCGGGCGAGCAAAGGGCGGCGCCCCCACCTCCCATACTCTTAAGGCGCGTCATCAGCGACCACTGTTCGGGCAATGAAGGGGGTGGAC
>NZ_JBTRWP010000053.1:0-18117 GCF_054609335.1 Acidiferrobacter sp.
CAACTGGCTCTTCAGTGACACCGTGGCCGGTGTCCAGGCCTCCGCCAACCTGTACTCCTTGATCGAGACCTGTAAGGCCTGCGGCCTCGAACCCTATCATTACTTGCGCCGAATCTTCACCGATCTCCCCCGGGCCCGCACCGTCGAAGACCTCGAGGCGCTGCTGCCCATGAACCTCACCTCCGACCCGACGTTGCACCGATCCGGCCGCTGACCGCCCCACCGTATTCCGTCGCGCTATCACGTCCGTCCTGTCCTCGCACGTCGCTGCCCTCTCGAAGAAAGACTACCGGACCGAGATCACCGCGGGGAGGGTGGGGTTTATGGAGCGCATACCGTCGTTCGCATCGTTCTTTGCCGCGCTTGCGGTACGGGATCACAAACTGGGCCGCCATGAGCCGCACGGTGTGCCCGAGTGCTGCCAGCTCGCGGGCCCAGTAATGCGCCCCGCCGCAGGCCTCCAGGCCAATGAGACACGGCGGCAGCTGCGCGAAGTACTCCAGCACCTTCGCTCGCGGCAAGGTCTTATGCAGCTTGGCGACCCCGTGTTCGTTCACGCCGTGCACCTCAAAAATCTGCTTGGCAATATCCAATCCGACTCGTGTAATCTTCATGGCGATTCCCCCTGCTCTGTGATTGAACGAGGATTCTTCTTCAATCTGGCACATCTGATGCCGTAAGGGCAGGGGGAGTCCATGTCATTAAGTTGTGCACTCCTTAGGGCACGTCTGATCTAACCACCCATTTCCACAGGCGCAGGACTCCAAAACGAGATTCCGATAGGGCGGAGAGGCAAAACGCACCATTTTGTGCCTCGACGGGCTTCGTTGGGTCGTTCGGACGGTCTTTGGGGGCCTGAAACCTAAATTCCGGACGGACTACGCCCGTGTAGGTCGCAAGAGCCGTCGGCGCACGAGGTACAGATTGGCCAACGCACAGGTGACGAACAGGCGATGGGCGTTCTTCTCAAGACCCCGGTAACGGACCTTGGTGAAATGGAAGACGCCCTTGATGACGCCGAAGACATGTTCGACGCGGCTGCGGACCTGGGACTTGATACGGTTACGAGCCCGCTCGACCTCGTTTACCACGCCCTTGTACCGATACCGGCGGTTGGTAAGGTCGCGGGCCTTCGGGGCGTGCTGCCGGAGGACGTCGGTCTGACCTTGGTAGGCCGAGTCGCCCCAGACTTTGGTTTCCTCACCATGGAGGAGATCGGATAGGACCGTGGCATCATGGACGTTGGCAGCAGTCGCTACTACGGCGTGAATCACCTTGGTCTTTCGGTCGACCCCGATATGGGCCTTCATGCCGAAGTACCACTGATTCCCCTTCTTGGTCTGGTGCATGTCGGGGTCCCGGGCCTTATCCTTGTTCTTGGTGGATGACGGGGCACTGATGATGGTGGCATCGACAATCGTGCCCTGGGTGACCTTGACGCCCTGGGATTCCAGATGCCGGTGGACCTCCCGGAAGAGCTTCTTCCCGAGGTGGTGTTTCTCAAGCAAATGACGGAACTTCAAAATCGTGGTCTCATCGGGCACGGGCTCCCGACCCAGGTCGATACCCACAAACCGGCACATGGAGACCGATTCATACAGGGCCTCTTCCGCCCCCGGATCGGAGAGGTTGAACCACTGCTGGAGAAAATAGATCCGGAGCATGCGCTCCAAGCCCACCGGGGGCCGGCCGTTCTCGCCCTTAGGGTAATAGGGTGCGATCACCGCGCACAGGTCCTGCCAGGGCACCACTTTCTCCATATCGGCGAGAAATCGCTCGCGACGGGTGGGCTTCCTGTGGGTCTCGAAGGTGCCGGTGGCTAAGGTGAGCTGGCGCATGGATTTTATCCGTTTGAACTGGCGCCATTGTACCATAACGGCTTGTATATAGGGACTAAATCAGAGTTGCCTTAGTAAGAAAAGGACGTCAATACCGGATCGAATTTACAGCGGAGATTGGACTTGACCCTGAAAGCCTTCTTCCGTTCCCCAAAAACTTGATCCCTTATCCAAGCTTGCCATTGCACCAGAATCGCGCAGATGACCGATGCCATGCACATCGTTAAAGCAGGCGCCCCACCGTAACCCAAACGGTCCTTGGTATTTCCGTTGTTTATTAAGTGTTTTATGAGCACACATCGATAAAACAATCCTGGCATGACTATTGCTACCTGTACCAATAAGTATCCCAGAAAGAGACGATAAGAGATGAGTTTATTGAAGCCCATGCATTCGAATGTCACAACCATTCAACCACTCTACCTTCAACTTAAGGAGCGTATCCGTTCCGACATCTTGGATGGGACATATATGACCCATGCGCAAATGCCCTCGGAAAGCGAGATGGTGCAGATGTTTAATGTGAGCCGCACTACGGTCCGTCAAGCCCTGAGGGACCTGCAGACGGAGGGTCTCATCTTCAAGATCCCCGGCAAAGGCTCCTTCGTTACGCGCCCCAAGGCCGTCCAGGAGCTTGTGTCCTTGCAGGGCTTTGGCGAGGCCATGATCGCCAAGGGCTACGAAACCTTCTCCACGGTCATCGCTACGAAAGACGGCATACACAACAAGGTAGCAGCGCAGAAGCTCAAGATCGACATGGCAAGCATCATGGAAATCCGCAGGGTCCGCTACTTAAACCGCGAGCCCATCTCTCTTGACGTGACCTATGTCCCGAGCTCTATCGGCAAGGCCTTGGTCGCGGAGGACCTCTCCTCAACGGACATATTCTTCTTGCTTGAAAATAAGCTCGGTACGCCCCTTGGCAAGGCCGATCTCGAGATCGAGTCCGTTCTCTCCGATGAGACGGTGTCGCGGCTCCTAAAAATCGAGGAAGGATCTCCGATCCTAAAGCTCGAGCGCCTTACCTATACGGAAAACGACCGGCCCATCGACTACGAGCACCTCTACTGCCGGGGCGATGCGCTGAAATACATGATTACCCTTGAGAGACGTGGGAGGCGGGGATGATGAACGCGGCTATACAGGAACGCCAAGTGGATGTGCTCGTCATTGGTGGTGGCACCGCGGGCCCCATGGCGGCCATCAGGGCCAAGGAATCCGATCCGACGCTGTCGGTTTTATTGATCGAGAAGGCCAACGTGAAACGCAGTGGCGCCATATCCATGGGCATGGATGGCCTGAATAATGCGGTGATTCCTGGCCATTCTACGCCCGAGCAATATGTGCGGGAGATCACTATAGCAAACGACGGTATCGTCAATCAAAAGGCCATATTGGCCTACGCGACGAATAGCTTTCAGATGATTCAAAGGCTGGACAAATGGGGCGTCAAGTTCGAAAAAGACGAGACCGGCGAGTATGCCGTCAAGAAGGTCCACCACCTCGGCAACTACGTTCTTCCCATGCCAGAGGGTCATAACGTCAAAAAAATCCTCTACCGGCAACTGCGCAAAAATCGTGTCGAGATCACCAACCGTTATAAGGTGACACGCATCCTCGTCGACGATCAGGGGCGCGCCGCGGGCGTCGTAGCGGTGGACACGCGCACCGCCGAGATCACCATCATCAAGGCCCGCGCGGTCATTTTGTGCACGGGGGCCGCGGGACGGCTTGGCTTGCCCTCGTCCGGCTACCTTTTTGGGACCTACGAGAATCCGACCAATGCCGGCGATGGTCATGCCATGGCCTTCCATGCGGGCGCCGAGTTATCGGGTATCGAATGCTACCAGATCAATCCGCTTATCAAAGACTATAACGGTCCCGCCTGCGCCTATGTGACGGGGCCTCTCGGCGGGTATACCGCCAACGCCCACGGAGAGCGGTTTATCGAGTGCGACTATTGGAGCGGGCAGATGATGCTTGAGTTCTTCAAGGAGTTGCAGGGCGGTAACGGCCCGGTCTTCCTCAAAGTCAATCACTTGGCAGAGGAGACGATCTCCACCATAGAAAATATCCTGCATACCAACGAGCGCCCGAGTCGGGGCCGTTTTCATGCCAACAGAGGCACGAATTATCGGCACGACATGATTGAGATGCACATATCGGAAATCGGCCTCTGCAGCGGTCATAGCGCATCGGGCATCTGGGTGAATGAACGCGCGCAAACGACGATAAAAGGTCTGTACGCTGCGGGGGACGCGGCATGCGTGCCGCACAATTATATGTTGGGCGCGTTTGTCTATGGAGAGATCGCGGGTGTCGAGGCCGCGAATTACTGTAAGGGCGTACCTTTTTCCGAATACGATGCCGACTATGTCGAGCGGGAGGTCGCGCGGATTCGCGCGCCGCTCGGCAAGGTCGGCGGCATCACCCCCTATCAGGCCGAGTATAAGATCCGGCGCCTTGTCAACGACTACCTGCAACCCCCCAAAGTGACTAAGAAAATGGAGATCGCGCTCCGTCGCTTTGCCGAGATACGCGAGGATCTATCGCAGATGACCGCCGAAGACCCGCACAATTTGCTGCGCGCGCTCGAGGTCTACGACATTTTGGACTGCGCGGAAATGGCAGCGACCGCTTCTTTGTATCGTACCGAAAGTCGTTGGGGACTCTACCACTACCGTGTCGATCACCCGGAAAAGGACGACGAAGACTGGTTTTGCCATGTGCGGCTTTTTAAAGACGAGCGGGGCGAAAAGGCTTGCAAGAGCATACCCGTAGAGCCCTATGTCTACGAGCCCAATGACCATGAAAAACAGGCTTACGACAAGCTGCGCATCCTGACCAAAGAGATGGCCTAACTCACGTAACGCGGGGAACGACATGGCAACGACAAATATGAAGGTAAAGGTCCCGGTGACTGTGGACGCGGATAAATGCATTGCCGCCAAGGGATGTACGGTATGCGTAGATGTTTGCCCCTTGGATGTCTTGATCATCGACATGGAGAAGGGTGTGGCGCTGATGCAGTACGACGAGTGCTGGTACTGCACGCCCTGCGAGGTGGATTGCCCGACCCAGGCGGTGACCGTCGAGATTCCTTACCTCTTGAAGTGATAAGACGTAGCTGTTGAGACCACTCAACCGACCTATTGACCATTGGAGTACGCCATGGAAGCGAAGGGGAGTGCCCCAAGCAATGATTCCGATGTCCGCCGCCTAGCGGTCATCAATGCCCTCGAGCTCGATGAACAAGAGGGGCTCGCTTTGATCCTGAGGAGCTTCGGCGACGAGGAGGCCATAGTGCGGGCGGAGGCCGCGCGCGCGATCGCGGAGATTCCGGGACCGTATATGCTGGTGCCGTTGCTAGGCTTGCTAGAAGACCCAGACGAGGCCGTGCGCCGCGCCGCCGCGGATACCTTGGCCGAGTGCAATCAGACGCACCTGCGGGATATCTACGAGACGTGGATCGTGTCCGACAAGCCCTTCACGCGGGCGGCGGTATTGCGCGCGGTACGGCCTCTCAAGATCGAGGGTGCCGCCCGCTACGCCCTTTTGGGACTCAAAGATGAATCCATACCGGTGCGCACCGAAAGCGTGGGCGTTCTCGGCTATCTGCAGGACCCGTCTTACTTAAAGGATCTGGCCCGGATGGCCCTGCAAGACAAAAGCCCCGACGTGCGGCGTATCGCCATGGGGGCCGTCAGCTACCGGCTCACACCAGAGACCGCAGCTGCGGTCATTGCGGGCCTGAAGGATGCGGCCTGGCAGGTCCGCGAGGAAGCGGCGGCCTCTATCGCTAAATTGAAGGCGACGGATGCCGGCGCCCCTCTCGTGCAAAGCCTCGGGAAGGAGACCTATTGGCAGGTAATCGCCAAGATCCTGGTGGCCTTGGGCCGGATCCGCTACGCCAATGCCGTGCACGCTGTGGGCGAGATGCTTTCGTACTCGGTCAGCAATGTCCGCAAGGAGGCGGCGATATGCTTAGGCGAAATCGGCGATGAGCGCGCCCTCCCGTGGCTTAAGGATGTGCTGCTAGACCGTGATCCGGATGTCAAAAAGCTCGCGGCATGGGCGATCACCAAGATCGAGCTCGGATAGGAGGACAGACCATGGCTTTTGTGGTGACCGATAACTGTATCCAGTGCAAGTATATGGATTGTGTGGCCGTCTGCCCGGTGGACTGTTTCCATGAGGGCCCCAATTTTTTGGTCATCGATCCTGTCGAATGTATTGATTGCACCCTTTGCGAGCCCGAATGCCCGGCACAAGCCATATTCAAGGCGGAGGATGTCCCGGAGGAATACCAAGAGTACGTCGGTATAAACGCCGAATTAGCCAAGCATTGGCCGGTGGTGACGGAGAAGGCGCCGCCGCTGCCGACCGCGGACGAGTGGGATGGTCGCGCGAACAAAAGGGAATGGCTCTTGGTGGAGGAGTCTGTCCGATGGGCGAAGTGATTGCGCGCACAGAGGATGAGACTTCAAAAGGGACCGATCCGGTTTTGTGTTTGGGCGGCGGCTACGAGTATCAGGATCTTTTTTCGGATCGTGGCCTGGCCCGCTTGGACGACGATTTCCTCTCCTACCTAGAGGGTCACGACGCCGCCCTGCGTCTTGGCCTCCGCGATTGGCGCCGGGGGCGCGGGGAGCTCGCCGGGCAGGCGCTCGGCGCGATGCTGCTCCCCGTGGCGCGTCACCTGGAGGCCTTTGTCGCCCGACTTTTTGCGATCACGCCTGCCGTCGACCTCCTGCGCGAACAAACGGCGAGCCATGGTGTGGTCATGGCCTTCAAGAAAGAGTTTGTGCAGCGCCGGGCCCGTCGCCATCAAGGCGGGTGCGCGCGCTCCTTCGCCGATCTTCAGGCATGGCTTAGCGAGGAAGTCCACAAAGCGGGGCTTCCTTCCGCGGATCGGGAATGGGCGATCGCGCGCTTAGGGATGGACTGGCTTGCGGATGAGCCCCATTTTCCCGCCGAGCTCGACCTCCTTACGCAATGGTGCGCGTGGGCTTTAACGGATCCCGATGCACGGCGCTCGGTCGTGGATTGGTCCAGCTTTCGTTTGCCGGAGCGCCTAGACCCCGCGCGTCTCGTGCCTTTGGACCGCGTCCCCTGGGAGGGGGTAGGCGAAGCGCACGGTGTGCCAGAGGCGCAAGGCCGCAGGCGCGACGGGTTTTCCTTAACCGATACGCGCATGGAGGCGCGTGCCGTGCAAAATGAGGCCCATTATTGCCTCTACTGTCACGACCACGATGGAGACTTTTGTTCCAAGGGATTCCCCGAGAAAAAAGGGGCCGCGGTCGGCACTTTTAAGAGCGACGCGTTCGGGACCCTATTAACGGGCTGCCCGCTCGGTGAAAAGATCTCCGAGATGCAGCTTTTGAAGCGGGACGGCTTTGGCGTCGCGGCGCTGGCCATGATCATGGTGGACAACCCGATGATACCCGCCACGGGGCATCGTATCTGCAATGATTGCATGAAGGCCTGCGTATACCAGAAGCAGGATCCGGTCAACATCCCCGAGGTCGAAACCCGCGTCCTGACGGATGTTCTGGGTCTGCCTTGGGGGGTCGAGATCTACGACCTCTTTACGCGCTGGAATCCTCTCCGCAATCACCAATATCTCCCCAAACCCTACAATGGTCGCAAGGTTCTGGTGGCGGGTCTTGGGCCCGCTGGCTTTACCATGGCGCACTATCTCACGCAGGAAGGCTGCGCCGTGGTCGGCATAGACGGCCTGAAGATCGAGCCGCTGCCGCTTGCGTGGCGGCAGGGGCCGATCCGCGACTATGGCGAGATGGAGGAGGACCTTGATGAGCGCATCCTCTATGGTTTTGGGGGTGTCGCGGAATATGGCATTACCACTCGATGGGATAAGAATTTCCTGAAGCTCGTATATTTAAGTCTCGCCCGCCGGGCGCGCTTCCAGGTCTTCGGGGGCGCACGCTTAGGGGGCACCGTGACGCTCGATGACGCGTGGGCCTTGGGCTTCGATCATGTGTGTATAGCGACGGGCGCAGGGCTCCCGCGCATGGTACCGATGGGTGAGAGTTTACCGCGCGGCATGCGCCAAGCGAGCGACTTCCTCATGGCGCTCCAGCTCACCGGGGCCGGCAAGCAAAGCAGTCTGGCGAACCTCCAGGTGCGGCTTCCGGCCGTGGTGATCGGCGGGGGGCTTACCGCCGTGGATACCGCCACCGAGGTGCAGGCCTACTACGTGCGTCAGGTCGAGAAGGTCTATGAGCGCTGTGCCGTCATGGGGACGGACAGGCTGTATGCGGGTCTCTGCGCGGAGGATCGGCAGATCCTCGAGGAGTTCTTGGACCACGGCCGGATAATCCAAGAGGAGCGCGCGCGGGCGGCGGCGGCCGGCGAGGCGCCCCATTTTGCCCCACTCCTGCGTCGTTGGGGCGGGGTCACGCTCGCCTATCGCAGAGCTATGAGTCAGTCGCCGGCCTATACCCGGAACCATGAGGAGCTCAAAAAGGCCATGCAAGAGGGGATCTTGTATGCCGAGAACCTGGAGCCCCTGCGGGCGGAATTGGATGGTTACGGGCATATAAAGGGCATGATCTTTCGGCGCACGGTCGAGCAAGACGGCGCATCTTTTGGTGGGACCGACGTTGCGCTTCCCGCGCGGGCCGTCTTCATCGCGGCAGGCACCGTCCCCAACACTATCTACGAGCGCGAACATCCCGGCACCTTTGCGCTTGACGGTCACCACTTTGCCACCCATGCGGCCTCTGGTTCCGGGGCACCCGTGGCCGCGCACGCCAAGGCCGCCGAATGCGCCCCCTTTACGTCGTATTCGCGCGATGGTTATCGGGTGAGTTTTATAGGTGACACCCACCCGGTCTTCCATGGAAGTGTCGTCAAGGCCATAGCATCGGCCAAGGCGACCTACCCCCAGGTCATGGCGGTCTTGGACCTAAGGCC
The DNA here is from genome assembly GCF_054609335.1 of Acidiferrobacter sp. Lineage (NCBI taxonomy): Bacteria > Pseudomonadati > Pseudomonadota > Gammaproteobacteria > Acidiferrobacterales > Acidiferrobacteraceae > Acidiferrobacter > Acidiferrobacter sp. The sequence goes on from NZ_JBTRWP010000053.1 coordinate 8,775, forward strand.
TCGGGGCGACGACGATCTCGCAGCCTTTCAAGCCCGTCTTCATGATGCGCTGACTGCGCATGTCGTGCGCGTCGATTGTCGCAATCCCGCGGTGACCGAGCTCTGGGTGCACGCGCCGCTCGCGGCACGCAATTTCAAGCCTGGGCAATTCTTTCGTCTCCAAACGTTCGAGACAGCAAGTGCCGTGCAATCCGGGACGCGCCTTCAGATCCCGCTCCTTACCGTAAGTGGCGCGGGTGTCGAGGGTGATGCGATTCGGCTCATGGTCTTACAGTGGGGGACGGGCCCCCGCCTCGTGGGGCGCTTGAAGCCGGGCGATCCTTTGGTGCTCATGGGTCCCGCGGGCGCCCCTACCGATATTCCACAGGGCCAGACGATTCTGATCGTAGCCGGGCGCTGGGGGGCGGCGGTGATGCTGGACATAGGCCCCGCCCTGCGTGCCGCCGGCAATCGCGTTCTTTATGTAGCGGCGTTTGCGCAAGCGAGTGAATTGGACAACCAAAACGAGCTCGAAGCCGCCGCCGACCAAATCGTCTGGTGCACGGCAAGCGGGCCCCAGATCGCCGTGCGCAGGCCCCAGGACTGCGCAACGACCGCTGCTGATATCGTGGCCTTGCTTCAATCCTACGGCGATGGCGCGATTGGCCCCATGGCGGGGGCGGCGATTGCGCTTCGGGAGGTCGATCGCTTGATGGTCATGGGATCCACGGGCTTGCTCAAGGCTTTCCAGGCCTCGTTACAGGGCCCCTTGAAGTCCCATTTTCGGGCCGATGTGCACGTGACCGCCACGGTCGGCAGCCCCATGCAATGCATGATGAAGGGCGTTTGCGCGCAATGCCTGCAATGGCAGATCGACCCCAAAACCGGTCAACGGACCAAGGCGGTCTTTACCTGCGCGGGCCAGGATCAGCCCTTGCGTACCGTCGACCTGGATCATCTGACGGCGAGACAAACACAAAACCGGCTCTTAGACCAGGTTTCCAGTCAGTGGCTCCACTTTATAACAAGCCCGGTATCGAGGTGATAAGCGCTATGGGCCCTATCGTAAAAATGTTCAGAGGACTCAACACCGCCTATAGAAACGAGCGTAACCGATGCCAAAGCTGCGGCATGCCGCTCGTTTATGATCGCCACCCAAGGGCCGGCCAGATCTACTGCAGCTACTGTCACGATGGCGCGTCTTTCCTAAACGAAGGCGCGACGCTCCGTGCCATGCAAGACCGGGTCGATGCGCTTTTGCTAGCAAGGCGCGCCCCGTCTCTGCTGCGCCTTTATATGCGCTTACGGCTCATGACGCTCAAAAGGTGGCGCGGCTCGGCGCTCTCTCGGCCCAAGGGGGCAGGGGTCGTAAAGGCGCGAGAGTAGGAGGGGCTCGCTACCGCGGAGGGCGGTGCCCCCGGACAAGCGCGCCGGCGTCTCTCGCCGATCGCGAGCGGGGTATGGCAGACTTCGCGCGCGAAGGTGGCTGTCAAACGGCGGGGCTTCGCGTCCCGCATCCCGCCGCGCGTTGGACCCCGGCGAAATTCTCAACCCATGGCCGCCATGATTCGTTCTTATCCCCACTTCTGTCCTGGTGGCGAATGTCTACGGTAGGGTCTGGCGATTTAGGCGGCTTGTTGCCTTGGCGCGAGGTGTCGCGACATTCGTACGCCTACCACGGCCCTGCAAGACGCCCGCCGGCCCAAGGATCGCGTAGCGTCTACCGCTCAGTACCGTTTTTGCCGCGAGCGGCTGCACCAGCGGCAGGCACAGAGCATGCGTCCGCTCCCTCCTGGTGCGGGCATAACCATGCCGCGTCGAGTCGAGCCATCTCATATCCCATTGATATTTCATGAGATTCCCTCATTCATCTCGATGGTACGCTTATTGCTCTGCGTGTAGGTACTCGTTCCAACATGCTGGGGGTTCCGCAATGTTCAGCTTCACAAAAGGCATAGTGCTCTGCGGGCTTTGTGTGGCGCCCGCTATTTACGCCAAGACGATCACGATTAGTATCGGCTACCAGAGTATGTGCACGGATACCTACCCTGCGGGCTCTGCCATCAAGGGCCTGCACCTCCTGGAGAAGTACCTCCCACACACCGGCAAGTACAAAGGCGTCAAGTATCGCATCATCTGGCGCAACTACAGCTCCGGGGCGCCCATCACCAATATGATGATGGCCAATAAACTCGATTTCGGCACCATGGGGGACTACCCGCTTGTCGTAAACGGCGCCAAATTCCAGCAGACGCCATCCAGGCGCTCCTATCTCATTACCATGACGGGCTACAACCTCGACGGCGCCGGTAACGCCATCGATGTGCCGGTCAATTCCCCCATAACCAACATAAAGCAGCTGGAGGGCAAAGATATTTCCACGCCCGTGGGCAGCGCTTCCTGGGGCATGCTCTATGAGATGGCCGCGGACAACCACATTCCCATCTCCGCTTTCCATATCGTCAACCAAAGCCCAATGGCCGGCATAGCGGCCATTACTGCGCATAAGATCGCCGCCCATGCGGACTTCTGCCCGATCTCCGAGGACATGGAGTACAAGCATGTGGGGCGGATCATCTATAGCGGTGCCGCGACACATGTGCCTTATCTCCATGGCGCGGTGGTTACTTCCTCGTTTGCCAAAAAGTACCCTGAAATTGTCGTGGCCTATGTGAAATCCGTCATAGCGGCCGACCGTTGGATTGCTCATGACCCCTACAAGGCCAGTCAAATGCTATCCCGCTGGACCATGATTCCGAAGGAGGTCCTGTACCTGTACTTTAGCCACGGCGGCTACCTCACACTCAATCCTGTCATAACGTCGAAATGGGTGAAAACCCTGAACTATGACCACACCATCCTGGCGCGCTACGCCCATATTCCACCGCTCAATCTCAACGATTGGGTCCAGCCGACATATCTCAAGACCGCATACAAACAGATGGGCCTCAACTACAAAAAACAGTTCGGCGCGCCTTATAACCCCAAGGCCAACATTCATAGGAGTCCCGAGATCTGGTTCAAGGGTGCGGGCATCCATAAATACAAGGGGGTTAAGGCCATGCTTATGGCGGCTAAGGCCTCTGCCGCCAAGCATCGCGTTATAAACGCCACCTATGTCTATGACCATACAACAGGATTGAAGCTCTTCGGGAACTATGCATTTTTCACCATCAAGGGGGGCAAGGTAGACGCCTTCATGACCCTAAGCGGTGCCAAGCATGCCGCTGCCAATGGACCCGTCTATACGTACACCGAGGCACTTCAGAAATTGTGACGACGACGCTTGACGGCCAAAGACCGGCTCGACGGAGGAGGTCAGCGGAAGACGGCATGCCAAAGCGCGCATGGGGGCTCATATGAAAGAAATCATGGCGGGAGTGGCGCAACGTGGACAAGGGCAGGCAATGAGTGTGGCGCCGGAACAAGGCCATAAGGCTGCGCCCGCGCGCGACCGTGGGGCGGCCTGGTTGCTGCGCATCGGCCGAAAGATTCGTTGGACCGCCTTGCTGGCCTCCACGGTGTCGCTGATCGCGGGCGTGGGCCTCTGGCAGTGGCTCACAGAGTCCCGTGTGCATCTTATCCTGGACTTCTCCAACATACCGACGCCTGTGGCCGTATTCGAAGCTTTTCGCGTTGTCGTTGTGACGCACACATTCTGGCGCGATATCTATTGGAGCATGTACAGAATCATCGTGGCTTTTGGGTTGGCCACAGTGGTCGGGGTATCGGCGGGTATCGCCATGGGGTATAGCGCCATCTTGCGTCTCGTGATCGCGCCCTACGTGGAGATGCTGCGGCCGATACCGGCCATTGCCTGGGTGCCCATGGCGATCTTGGTGTGGCCCACCACCGAGGAAAGCATCATTTCCATCACCTTTCTCGGCGCGGTGTTTCCCATCGTGCTCAATACTTGGGAGGGGGTCCGTCGGGTACCAAAAGAGCTCGTGAAGGCGGCGCGCTCCTTGGGGGCTAATCGCCTGAACGTCCTCTTTCATGTGGTCGTTCCCTACGCCATTCCCAGTATTACGGTCGGTATGGCTCTCGGCATGGGCGGTGCCTGGTTTGCGCTCCTGGCCGGGGAAATGATCAGCGGTCGGTTCGGGATCGGCTACTTCACATGGGAATCGTATCAGCTCATTCAGTATGGAAACATCATCGTGGGCATGTTGACCATAGGCTTCTTGAGCAGTGTTAGCACAGGCTCGATCTACTATCTGAAGCGCAAGCTCGTGCCTTGGGCAGAGTAGGCGCGCGCGTCGGCGTAGGGGCAGATTATGCGAAATATCGGGAATATCGATGTCCGGGGATTGACCTTGGGATTTAAGAACTTCGGACGAACCAATGCGGTCGTCGAAGATTTCAGCTTTAAGTTCGACGGCGGGTCGTTTACGTCCATCATCGGGTCGTCGGGCTGCGGCAAAAGCACCCTGTTAAACGCCATCGGCGGACACTACAAGCCATTGGCGGGGCAAATCCTTCTGGACGGTTGTGAGATTAAAGAGCCGACCGCGAGCCTCGGCATCGTGTTTCAGCAACATACGCTGTTTCCGTGGAAAACAGTCATGGAGAACGTGCGCTTCGGACCCATGCAAAGGGGGGTGTCGAAGGTCCGGGCGAATGCCGTGGCTGCCAAATATATCGAGATGGTGGGCTTGGCGGGGTATGGGGATTACTACCCAAAGATGCTGTCTGGCGGCATGCAGCATCGCGCAGAAATCGCGCGGGCCTTGGCGAATACGCCGGCCGTGCTGCTCATGGATGAACCCTTCGGGGCCTTGGACGCCCAGATGCGGGCGAGCCTGCAAAGTAGCCTGCTCGATATCTGGAAAGAGACCGGGATAACGATCATCTTTGTGACCCATGACGTCGAGGAGGCCATGTATCTGAGTGAAAGGATCGTGGTCATGTCGCGTAATCGCGGGAGAATCTGCGAGGTGTTTGCCTTGGATGAACCCTTCCCGAGGAACAAGGACAAGCTCTTTGCAAGCGAGGGCGGCCGAGACTTGAAGGAGAAGTGTATCGGTTGTCTGGCCTGGTAGGGCGGGCCTCGTGACCGTGAGGCCATGGGCGGCGGTTTGGCGCGCCTAGGGGCTTAGGACGCCCGGGGGCCGTGCGGCAAGATCGAGGAGATGAGACAAGGAAAGCCGGTGCGGTGGGGAAAGGACTTTTGTGGGTCGCCTGGGCCGATGGTGTACAGGAAGGCGATAACATCGAGAGCGACGGACGAGTGATGGCGAGACAACATGGGAAGCACAGGGGGGTTCATGATAAGGATGGGTAAACAGGATCGGGCCGGCACGGCTGCGGAAAAACGTTGTAGAGCCGGCCGCCAAGTTGGCATAAAGGGGGGATGGAAGAGGCCTTCCGGCCTCGCGATCGGCGCCCTGTTCCTTGCGATGAATATCGGATCAGCCGATGCCGCAACGGGCTTTTTGTCGGGCATGAAGGTCACGGGCGATCTGCGCGCCTACGATTTTGCGAGGCTCTATAGCGGTGCGCCATCGTCACAACACGCCTTTGCGGCAGGCGGCGCCATCAACATGATGTCAGGTGCGGTCGACGGCTTTTCGGCGGCGGCGTCGTTTTATGCGGCACACTCCTTAGGGCTCAATAATCGCAATACGGCGCTTGACGATGGCACGCTCGCGGGTTATGGGCGCATCGACACTTTTGGCCAGGCTTTTCTCCAGTACCACGCCCACGGGGTGTTGCTGCGAGCGGGCGATCAGCTTCTGAATACGCCCTGGATGAACCCCTCCGACGCGCGCGTGGTGCCCGCCACTTATCAGGGCTTATTTGCGGCGATCCAACCGGTGTCCGGTCTGACTGTGTCAGCGCTACGCATCACCCGCTATAAGAGTCGTACCTCGGACGGTTTTTCGAACACGGATCTTTATAATGCGGTGGGTTCCGTAAACGTGGGCGGTACCGGTGGTCTACCGGGTGGCACGGAGCCCGGTGCCGCCGCCGTCGGGGCGAACTATCATGTCGCAGGCCTTAAAACGGCGGCGTGGGGCTACCAGTTTTTCAATCTGGCGAAGATGGCCTATGTCGAGGGAAGTTATACCTTTGGCGGAGCCCACGGCATCGCGCCTTTGGTGGGCGCACAGTATGTGCGCGAGACCGGATCGGGGGCGCAGGAGCTCGGTCATGTGGACGCCACCGTGTACGGCGCCATCGTCGGTGTCAAGCACGGCCCCGACCTGTTGACCGTCGGCTATAACGATCTCCCCGCTCATCCGGGGGCTTTTGGTAACGGGGATGTCGTCTCGCCCTATACGACAGGCTACGCGACCGATCCGCTCTATACGACTTCCATGATCCAGGGTATGGTCGATCGCAAGACCTCGGGGCATGCCGTTAAGGTCGCCGCGACCGCCTTTTTCTTGCAACGGCAGTTACGGGTGATTGCCGGCTACGCCCGTTATTTCAATACGGTTTATGCGGGCTACGGCGCCCCACATACCGACGAGACCGATCTGGATGTGACCTATTTCCTGAAAGGGGCGCTCACGGGCTTGTCGTTACGGGATCGCGTCGGTGTCGCCTACCATCTCCCTGTCATTCAGCGTTTTATCTACAACCGGATCATGGTTGAGTACGACTTCTAGGTCGGTGCGCGGATCGTGTGTAGGGGTGCCGATTTCTCGGCGCTCTCCGCACGGACCTGGACAGACGCCCAGCCCTTGGGCCCTACCCTCGGGGCGCTCGGCATGCCCCCTTAAGGGTGTGCTGGGAGGCGGGTCGCGGCCGAGTGGCGCCTCGACCGCCGCGGCCAGCATCTGGTCGGCGGACTGTAGCTGGCATCACTTCGCCTTCCCGGTAAGGGAACCCGCAATCACGGGGAGGGCAGGGTGGGGGTCCGGTAGTCCGCGGGCCAGGTTGCGCGCCGCACGCCTCCGGTACGATGCGTCCAGCCGGACCCCTCATCGCGGGGATTCCGTCACGTCACAAGCATCGCCCTTCGGGCAAGCCTCGGCGCGTCCGGGGATTGCCCCATCGTGTCCCCGGGATACGGGGCCCGCGGCGTCAATCGGCCCGCTCTATGATCCGCGCTTGATCCCGGTCCGTTCCATCAGCCGCTGGACGAGTCCTTTGAAATCCTCGCGGCACTGCGCGACGTTCGCCTGATGCGCCCCAATCGCGCCGTCGGCGGGTTTTAAGGCGAACATGGGTTTGCGCGCCTCCATGGCCAGGGGCATAAGGCTGCGGTAATGCTTGATGCGCTGAATCTGATTTGGGTCGGATTCGGGCATGTGCTCCGGCGGATCAGCGCCCAATACGCTCTCTCGATAAGCGACCGGCAGGCGCTGCTGCCACTTGGCATAGGCCTTTGTCGGCCGCCCTAGGCGCTCGGCATGCTGCATAAGGACATAGCCCGCGGGCGTCATGCGGCCGGATGGCATCTCGCCTACCGCCGCCGGCACCAGGGCGCGCGCTCGCTCCCAGAGGGCTCGCCATTGGCGTAGGGTCGGGCCAAGGTTCTTGAGTCCCTGAAGAGAGAAAAGATCCGGCGCCACGGGCATAACCACGTAGCTTGACGCCACCAGTGCGGCGCGATTGATTGCCCCCAGATTCGGGCCGACATCTATTAACACGATATCGGCCTCATGTCTGGTCGCCGCCTCCCTGATCACGCGCCAGAATGCGGTCGTTACACGAAACGCGCGTTCCCGGCCCTCTTGGCACCGCGGCCATTCCGTCGACAAATCATCCTCGATCCGGGACAAGGCCAGGTCGCCCACCAAGAGCCCCAGCTTTTCCGATAACGTTTCGATATGCGCGGGCCGGACGTCACCCGTTCCGCCGAACAACGGGTCTACCGCGCCGAACAAGGTTTCCGGATGATCCGTGTCGGGCCACAACGCCTCCAGGCGCTCCTCGTCAAGGGCCATGATCGAGAGATTGGATTGTGGGTCGAGATCAACCGCTAGGGCTCGGTACCCCATCTCGGCAAACATCCATGCCGTGTGATATACGAGTGACGTCTTCCCAACGCCGCCCTTGTTATTGAAAAAAGCGATACTAGTCATGCGACTCTCCCGCGATGGTCGCGGCGATGAACCCCGGCTGGATCTCGAATCGCAGCCGATCACCCAAGGCCTTGCGAGCAATCGCTATGCCGGCGCCGAATCGCTGGACGAAGCCTAGGGCGTGCAGCGCCTCAGCCAGATTGGGGTTGCGGTAATCCGTTATGCCCGGTTGGCCGAAGTTGTCCGGCGTGACGCAACCGAACGGGCCTCCCGGGCTATGAATCTCGAGGCGGTCGTCGAACCAGTAGACGCGGATGGGCGCGTTCGTTCCTTCATAACTTCGATGCATAAAAGCGTTGCGGACCAGTTGGCGCAAGGCGTCCATAGGATAAATCTCGGAGCGCGACTCACGATCTACGCCCGCGAACCGGATACTGCGCCGATTATGTGTGTCGAGTTTTTCTTCGAGGCGCCGGATTTGATCGGTCACCGCGCCGTAAATCGCCGCCTCATCCTCGACAGGGGCCGTTAAATCCGTTCCTGCGATGCGCAGGAACTGTGTGTAGGCCCCCGGCAGCCAGTCCGACGGAGATCTCCCGATAACGAGCAAACCCAGCACGGTAGGGCGGAGTCCCCCCTCGGCCGTCATCTTGGTGGCGGCGAGTCGCTGTTCGCGACTACGCTCATTGGCCGCAAGCACATCTGCGGCGACGGCCGATGGCAGGTATTCCTGCTCGAAGCGGAGGAGATCGAGGTCGTCCTGGGTCGCCTCCGCCAGCGGCTGTACGTCGAAGGGTCGGTCGCGAAAACGGCGACGTTCATTCAGAATTCGTTCGTCCTGGGCGCTCGCCAAGCCGCGTCTCGGTCCCCAACGCACATGGATTCGTCCCTTGTAACGCGCGGGTGGTGCATCGCAGGGCCACACTGTGATGACCGCCATGTCATGGCCCCCGAGTGATCGCCTTTCCACGAGCAAGCTCGGGGGCGGCACGATGTTGCCGTCGGTTTTGATATCCGCCAGCTGACGCAGCAAGGCATCCGTCACGTCGAGTTTCGCTGGCGCGCCATCGTCCCGCACACCGATGAATACCACGCCCGGTTCAGCATGGCCCGCCAAATCATTGGCGAATGCACAGACCGCCTCGCGCACCGCTTCCGGCGCTCCACCCCTCAATGATTCCTTACGTTCCACCCGGTCCGACTCGAGGTCGGCCAACAGGGCGGCAAGCGTTTCGTCGTTGTAAGGTTTCATCCAGTGGCCCGGGAAACCCCGGCATTGATGCCGGGGAGGGAGAGCGCGGCGGCGTAAGCCGCCCCTGTTCCCGCATCTCCTGTGTCAAAGGCTCTCTTCGTGAGGGCATACCCGTACCCGTCTGCCCGCTGTATTA